>DASYEA010000879.1:0-3815 GCA_036499265.1 Schlesneria sp.
ACCATGATGGCTGGTGTGCCCGCCGCTACGAAATGCGGCGCGAGCCCACTGCAGCGCTTCTTCGAAATCTCCTTCGGCGATCTGTTGCGCTTCTTGCAACATCGCCAACTTAACGAACACCCGTTGTGTCGGCACAGCATAGTGGTCCGTGCTGACGGTTTGCTGAGGTGGCAGATAGCGCCCCAGAACTTTCTGCGTACCGCGCTGCCAGATGGCCAGGGACTCTTGATGCAACTCCAGCCACGTCTTAGTTGAAGCCGTCGCTCCCGACCAACCATCTTTGAGGATTGCCAAGTTATCTATCGGCTCTCGAACATCGCCGAGGCCCTGCGCGTTCAAATCAAACACGACCTTCTCATGGAGGGCCGCCGCCTCTCGATAATACGTGAAGGCATCATCAGCAGCAGGGACATCCCAGTTCGAATAGGCGATTTCGTCAAACGGTTCCGGCATCTCGGGAATGCCCGCCAGCATGATGGCACGGATGACAAACGGAGTCGTTATTAACCCCAGACCGATCAACATCAACCAGATCCCCGCTGGCCAATGCAGCGGGTTCCACCAGGTGACTGATGGACCGACTTCCTGCGGCTCTGTTGTGACAAGCTGTTTTGAGGTCATTCAGTTCTGTTCTGGAAAGGGCTCTCGTCGACATCGCGCGGATGCTTTGGCTCAAAACGGAATTGCGACTACTGCCTCATTTCAACTCAAAACCCACATCCGGCGGATGCCCGTTGGTGGCGTCGATCACGCCACCTCCATCGGCGCGGTCATCGCCCATGCTCCAGATGATCGCTTTGGTCGGTTCGTCGCGCGTGTAGTGCAGCGGGCCGCCGGCAGGATCACAAGGATCGACCGGGACTGCGGCCAGGTAGTTCGGGACAAGTTGAGCCAGACTTTCTGGGAACTCGCCATGATCGCGGCGGTAAGCTTGAGCCGCCAGAAGAGCCTCAAGGGTCGCTTGTCTCCCTCGGCGCGCTAGGAACGCAGAATCGATTTGCGCGAGCGAAGGGAGCAGCATCCGCGTCAGTGATGGACGCTTGATTGCTCGATCGATTTTTGCGGGCTCAAGCTGGCCATTGGGCAGCGAAATGGAAGGATCAGGGTCGAACAGCATTGTCGCACCCGATCCGACCATCTTGCGGCGTAAGTCGATGGGCTTGTCGATCTCAGGAAGTTGATTGGCAAGGATCTGTCGAGACACTCGGATTGAGACTTCTGGCTCTCCAACGACCCAATAGAGCAATCTCATCGCCCTTGGTCCGGCTATATTATTCAGCCCACCGGGGTTCACTGGAGCAATCAAGTTCGCCCAGTCCCGAGATCGGAGGGAGTTTCTGTTGGTGAGATACCCCGTCTTCAAGAGGTTGGAAAGCGACTCATAGAGTTTGTCATCGGATTGAACTTCGGCCAGCGCTTGCCGAAGTTGTTCAGAGGTCACACCAGGCTCTTTCGCCCAGTGAGCGAGTCCCTGTGATGAGATTGCATGTATTGCGAGGCCAACCAGACCTTGAATAAGGCAGCCACGATGGGTGGTATGTCCGCCACAGCGAAACGCGGCGCGTGCCCACTGATGGGCTTCGTCGAGCTCTCCATCGTTGATGGATCGCGATTCCTGCAACATCGCCAATCTCACGAACATTCGTTGATCTTGGATGACATTCAGAATCGTCGTGTAAAACAGTTTGGATGGCAACAGATTCAGGCCGCGTTCTTTCTCTGTGCCGCGCCGCCAGACCGTCATCGCCTCTTGATGCACGTCCAACCACTGCTTCGTCGGCTCGGTTGCATTCGTCCAACCCTGCTTGAGCAAGGCCAAGGGATCTTCCGGTTCACGAACGTCCTTCTGGCCTGCGGACTGAAATTGAACGATGATCTGTTGGTGCAGAGCCGTTGCTTCTCGATAGTACGTGAAGGCATCGTCAGCAGCAGGGACATCCCATGTCGAATAAGCGACCTCATCGAATGGCTCCGGCATGTCGGGAATACCCGCCAGCATGAAGGCCCGGATAACAAACGGACTCGTCATCAGACCCAACACGATCAAGAACACCCAGATCGCCGCGGGCCAATGCAGCGGGTTCCACCAGGCGACAGATTCGCTGTCGTTCGTCCGTTTGGGTTCACTGATGTTCGTAGTCACCTTTATTCCAATCCGCCTGTCAGATGCACGAAGTCGTTAACTCAGTTGCCAGGTGCGCAACGTGTCGTCCCATCCCGCCGACATCAGGTATTTCGAGTCCGGCGAGAATGCGAGGTCGCGAGTAGTCTTCCTACGGAAAATTGCTTGGCGCCAATGCCGAGGGGATTCGTTGCGACGGCTTCGAGATGAGATAGCCTACATCTTTTGTTAGTCGGTCTAAGACCGTCGCAACGTTGTTGTCATCGATCCCATTCTCGTCAACGCTCCCAACAACAGCATTTCCATCCGGATTCCGTCGATACCTCATGGGAACGACGGCGAGGAGCATCGGATCACTGGGAATTGCATCCAAATAACTTGGAATCAAATCTTCTATTACGACAGGGAATTCAGCGTGATCGCGGTAATATTCCTGGCACGCCAACACGACTATCAATGCGAAGAGACGCGCATCGTCGCGATGGATCGACTCGTCGAGGTGGCGTCTGCTGACGGACAACGAACTTCCCTCTACTCGCCAACTCGAACCATCGAGTACCCTGGCGAGTGCTTCTGGCTTCATTTGTCCGCGCACTCGCTCATCCGCGACTTTCAGGACCAGAGCAGCATCGCAGGGCACGGCGGCCGCGCGCTGAGATAGTGGCAGATCAATGGCGAGCCCGTTGTTGACGAGCAATTGTCGTTGTACTCGTAGCAGCCCCTCCGGTTGCCCCAAAAACCAGAGACCAATCCGCTTCAAAGGCAGCCAGGCAGGATTGGCCGCAATGCCGTGATTCCACGCCGGCAGAAGATAATCGGATGCATCTTTTCGAAGCAAGGAATTGCGGCAGCACAAGTATTCACCTTTGGAGCATTCAGATCGGCTTGTTCGTCGCGCGGCCTCGGCTTGCAATTCCTTCCGGGCAAAACGCAGTTGATGGGCTGTCACCAGTGATGATTTCGACCAGTGAATAATTCCTTGGCATGCGTGAGCCCGAATTCCTATCCCAATCGAGCGGCACACGTCAATTCGTGTGGCTTCCGCATGACGCGCACTCTGCAGAATGGCCTCAAGCCACTGCCACGCGGTATTGATCTCGTCCTCTTCCTCGCACATCAGGCTTTGCACGCGTGCCAATCTCGCCAGACGCCGCAGATAACTGTGCGGCTCCAGCGTTGTTTCGAAGTCCATCGAACGAAGCGAAGGTCCTCGGGCACGCGGCTTTTCACCGCCGCGCCGATAGTGGTCGAGGGTAACGCTGTTCACGCGGACCCATTCGTCCAGCTTCGGGTCTCTTGGCTGATCTGGATGTTTCAATGCTTCGTCGACGGAATTCCAAGGGTCGCCAGCAGCGCTTTGGTTGATCATCCATTTCGAACGATTGGCGGTGAAAGTTCGAACTGCCGCTTGATACTCAACGAATGCATCGTCTTCCTCTGCCACATCCTCGATGCTGAGGAATTCCGTTTCGTTAAACGGCAGGGCAACGTCAGGGACCTGCCACAGGCAGTACCACCGCGTCAAGAACGGCGACACCAGTATCGTTGCCAGGACAGCGATCACCCAACGCCGCGTTGACCAGTTCCACGGTCGAATCCAATCTCGAAATCGCCGATGCATTCGGGCCAGCTTTCGTGTCGCAAATATCTTAAGATGTGTTGTCGACCGACCAGAGATGACTATAGACATTAT
>DASYEA010000880.1:0-2526 GCA_036499265.1 Schlesneria sp.
GACTCGAGCCATGTCTGCCGCAGATTTTCCCATCGATTGGTGTCGCGATCAGTTTCCCGCCCTCAAGCGAACTGTGGGAGATCAACCCGTCGCGTTCTTCGACGGTCCCGGCGGAAGCCAGGTTCCACAACGTGTCATCGATGCCGTCAGTGGCTACTTGGGAAATACGAATGCCAATCGTGGGGGCCGCTATGCGACGGCGTTCGAGAGCGACGAATTGCTGGAAGCCGCGCATGTGAATCTAGCGGAGTTCGTCGGCACGCCTCATCCCGAATCGATCATCTTCGGTGCCAACATGACCACGCTGACGTTTGCCCTCAGTCGGGCCATCGGTCGGACTTGGCGGACGGGTGATGAAGTGATCGTCACTCGATTGGATCACGACGGAAATGTGTCGCCTTGGGTCATGGCCGCGCATGATGCCGGTGCAATCGTTCACTATGTCGATTTCCACGAATCCGACTGCACGTTGAATCTCGACGACTTCAAAGCGAAGTTATCGCCGAAGACGCGATTCGTCGCTGTCGGCTGCGCGTCCAATATTGTGGGAAGTATCAATCCCGTTCATGAAATCTGCCGTCTGGCTCATCTGGTCGAGGCTGAAGTTTTTCTGGATGCCGTCCATTACGCACCGCATGGGCTACCCGATTTTACGGGTTGGGATTGTGACTGGCTGGCTTGTTCCGCCTACAAATTTTTCGGGCCTCACATCGGAATCCTTTGTGGTCGCCCGGAACTATTAAGACTGCTGGCACCGTACAAACTTCGTCCTGTGACCGAAGAGCTTCCCGGTCGTTGGATGACCGGCACGCAAAATTTCGAAGGGATCGCCGGAGCAAACGCCGCGATCGAGTATCTTGTTGATCTCGGCAAGCAGGTTGGTTCGCCATCGAACACGATGCGTCCACTGCTGGCCGCAGCCTACGCAGCCATCGCCGACTATGAGAGGGATCTGGCTGCAGCGCTGCTGACGGGTCTATTAGCGATTCCGCAGATCAAAGTCCTGGGCCTGACTGACCTCGATCGCCTGCAGGATCGCACGCCAACGATCAGCTTCGTCCATGACAAATTGGCCGCGGTCGAAATTGCCGATCAACTTGGGCAACTCGGCTTGTTTGTCGGTCACGGCAACTTCTACGCGTTGCAACTGACCGAGAAACTAGGTCTCGAACCGCAAGGAGTGATCCGCGTCGGCCTGATGCATTACAACACGCGATCAGAAGTAGACCGTCTACTGAACGCCTTGCGCAGCCTTTAACGCAGTTGCCAAGGTGTGCCTCGCAAATCAGAAGCCTGTCACCGCTCAGAATGAGACCAAGGGAAGCCACGATTCAAACACAACACGGCAATGTTCGTGATCCCGAACATTCTGCCGAGTTGGTCCTGGCTGCGGTTTAATGAGTGGCGAGAACTGTCGTCGCAGCGCAGAATCGTCGTGCAATCAGACTGGGCTCAGATTGCCTTCACTGAGTGTTTACCCAAGTTCAGGAGTTGTACGGATGCCGGGTTCGATTCGTTCTAGTCGCCGTGTGTTTCTGAAGCAGGCTGTTGCCACCGCGTTTGCGGCTCCGGCATTTATTCGCAACCTAACTGCGGCTCCGCCCAGCGAAGTCGTGCGTCACGCCAGCTTCGGTGCGTCCGGAATGGCGGGTGCCGATCTCGGCGCAATTGCGAGTCATCCCAAGGTAAAGCTGGTCTGCGTCGCCGATGTCGATCTGCCTCGAGCAGAAGCGTTGAAGAAGAAGTTCCCCGAGCTACGCGTCTATCAAGACTGGCGACAACTGCTCGACAAGGAAGCCAAGAACCTGGATTCGGTGAACGTCTCGACTCCGGACCACATGCACGCGCCAATCGGGATGGGAGCCATGCATCATGGCCTGCATGTCTACGGCCAAAAACCACTGACTCATGACGTTTATGAGTCACGCCAGTTGGCCAAAGTCGCCACCGAAAAGAAGCTAGTGACTCAGATGGGGATCCAGATTCACTCCAGTTCCGAATACCGCACCGCTGTCGCCATGATCCAGTCGGGACTCATCGGCAAGGTGAAAGAGGTTCATTCCTGGAGCAGTAAGAAATGGGGTGATTCCGAACCGCTGCCGGGGCGCGAAGATGTCGTACCAGAAGGTCTCGATTGGGATCAGTGGCTGGGTGTCTGCAAAGTCCGGCCCTTTATCGGTGGGGGCTACTATCATCCGGGCAACTGGCGCAAACGATTGGATTTTGGGACTGGAACCTTCGGCGACATGGGTTGTCATATCTTCGACCCCGTGTTCAAAGCGATGGATTTGACGGGTCCGTTGACGGCGACGTCCACTGGGCCTGCACCATCGGCCACGAACTGGGCTAATGATGCTGTGGTCCACTTCACCTTCCCGGAAACGAAGTATTCCGTGGGACCGACGTTTCCAATCACCTGGTACGACGGCGATCAGCGTCCCTCCAAAGAGATCACGGGCCCCGTCCTCGGGAATCGTCCCCTGCCCGATCAGGGATCGCTGTTTATCGGCGAAAAAGGGGCACTCC
>DASYEA010000881.1:0-3474 GCA_036499265.1 Schlesneria sp.
AGTTCGCGTAGCAGGAACATTGAGTGTCTCGAATCAAATAGGGCGATGACTATGCTGAAAGCTGTTCCAGCGTCTTCTTTCAGCATTCTAGCGATGGTTGTCTGCCGCGTTCCCCAGCAAGCATTTGTTTGGGGATAGCGAAGCTGCAGTGTCTCCTGAATTGAACTTAACGGATTGTTTCCAGACTTGATCTCAGGATTGATTCCAGCAAGCCGTAACAGAACGCAGATGGCTCGTTCCAAATGGTGTGATGACCAACAAAGCCTTTCGAGTGCCCAGAGAATGCCTGTGTGTGCTGGTGAGCAAAAAAGACCAGTCTCTGTTCGGTCCATTACCTCTACAAGAGGTCCGCTCGGCCGAAGGTCGCGCTCAAGGGCGTCTAGCAAAGCATCTGGTGCTGCTTCGGCCAAGATAGACAACTCACCGCCAAATGAGGCCCAACGTCGGAAGATCGTGTCCTTCAGTATTGACCGCACGATCCAGTCCACGAACGAGGGGCTCATCGAAGGATCGAGTTTCAATCGCGTCGCACCAATCGAACCGGCGATTGCCAATGAATGCACGACATTTTGTCGCAATGTGCCTGAGAACTCTGGACGTTGACCGAGAAACTGAGCGTTTAGTACCTCATCACGTGACATGCCGGCGGTCGGATTGTCATCAGCAAGCAGATATCGGACGACATCAGCAAACTTGTCTACCATAGATTTCGTAATTAGCGATGCATAGCGAATCCAGGCGAGCTCCGGAGAAAGTAGCCTGAACTTTCCATCGGCACGGAACAACAGCCCATCAGGGTCGATTGAATCTGAAATGAGAGCGGTTTCTATCTCTTCGTAAGGCAAGCCGGAGAGAATACTAAATGCTTCGCGATCTGCAGAATGAGTTCCGTTCCAGCCGACGAGAAGCAGGCAGGTTGCTTTGACACGGTCATGGAGATTTGAACCAATCGTATTCGCTGGCGCGTGCAGACCTGACACGCGATCCAGTAGGAGTTGGCCGTTCCCGCCGCACTGCTTTGCGTGTTGCGTGGCTTCAGCTTCACCAATGCCGGACGAAACCAGGGCTCTGCACACTTCGGATTCTGTGAGCCGAGGCAGTTCCAAGTCCCCTGATGTGGAACAGTAAATAATTCGATGATGGCGACTTGACGCTTGTTGGAGTTCTTCCCGAGTCGGCTGCACCTGTGGCATCACGATCAAACCCAAATCTGATTCCTCAACGATGAGTTGTTCCCATCGACTACGAGAATCAACCACGAGAGTACGTGAGATCACTGCTTCGCGGCCAGAGTCGACTATCGCAGCAACAGCGAATGGTACGACTTCGGCTGGAGATCGGCTGGGAATGGCCAGTGTGCAACGATTCTCCTCGCCCGCAAGGTGCGATTGAACCTTTCGAGTTAGTTCTTCGCGGCCAGCAAGAAGAACGCGAGGACTAATGGTGCCCAGATCCGTTGTCGCAACATTAGCCCAATACCCTTCGACGTCTCTGAGACCTGCTGTTGCTTTACCAAGCTTCCGGGAAAACCATGCCTCGACGCCGGGGGAATCTGACAACCAACCAAGAATGTCATCCACGTCAAAGGCGCGGACTTTCTTCCAGTGGCTGTCAATCTTGTTCGTCACAGACCCTGGATTTTCCTCCCATTCCACCTTCTTTTCCCAATGGCGTGGTGTAACACATAGATAGGTCAATTCTTGCTGTCGGACACTCACTGTCCAAGTTGTCCTTTTTTCGAAATCTGAATTGGCCTTGGTAACATGGGCCTTATTAGTCCCGATCTCCCAAACAGACTCACCTGCAGGAACATACGCTGAAGCACTCTCCGCACGGATGTATCCGTCGAGACCAGATCTCCCAACTGAGTCACCGTATGGCATCACGATCGCTTCAACAGTTCGGTTTGATGCCAAGATGAATCGGCGAACGAGTTCAGGAAGCATCCCCTCAGACTCTGACGTATCGGCCCAGTTGATGAGATCTGTTCGCGTAAGACGTGTCACGAATCGCTCCTTCGGCTTCGTTGCGCCGCGTGACCTCTGGTGTGCGGCTACTTCAATTGCCGTCCCCATCTTTCACTTCGTCTTGATCTCAGCCCCCGTCTGATGCCGCAGCAGTTCCAAGTTCTTCTCAAAATACTCCTGATTGAACCCCTGCCACACGATGAACTCGCGACCCTTGGCAGTTTCCAGCCAGAGTTCGTACGGACCTCCCATCGCCGGGATCAGGAAGTCGAAGATGTAACCGAAGAAGTATTGCACCGGGCCGAACAGCACAAACGTGCCGACCCCCGGTTCATCCCCACCATACTTCGTCCCGATGTAAACGACGGCGGCCAGCTTACACTTGTGCGTTTGGACCGGCACGAACGCCATGAACAGGCGCGAACGCAACCAACCATCCCTGATTCGCGAAATCCGAAACGTGCCGCACAACATCAGCGGCATGATGCACGCCAGGATCCGACCTGTTCCCGACAATCCCGGTGCAATAAACACCGGGAGCAACAGCACGACCAGGATCGGAATGCGAATCTGCCAGTTGACTTTCGGCTTCAGTTGCAGGCCTTCTTCATCCGTCCATCGTTCCTTTGAAGACGCCCCCTTTTTTGAACTGGGCGTAGTTTTCTTCGAAAAGGCGAGCCAGTTTGCGAGCGGTGTTGTCGTAGGCGGCGGGATCGGACCAAGTCTGCCGCGGGTTGAGGACAGCATCGGGAACCTCTGGGCATTGAGTGATCACTTCCAAACCAAAGATCGGATCCACCTGCGTCGGCGCATTCTTTAATTGACCCGAATGAATCGCGTCGACAATCGCCCGCGTGAACGGGAGCTTCATTCGCGAACCGACTCCATACGGACCGCCGCTCCAGCCGGTGTTCACCAGCCAGACATTCGCCTTGTGCTTCTGAATCTTCTCGGCCAGCAGTTCTGCATACTTGCGCGGGTGCCAGACCAGGAACGGCCCCCCAAAGCAAGGCGAGAACGTCGCTTGTGGCTCTTTGATTCCCACCTCTGTCCCTGCGATCTTGGCGGTGTAACCATTAATAAAGTGATACATCGCCTGTTCCGAGGTCAATCGGCTGACAGGCGGTAAGACTCCAAACGCATCACAGGTCAAAAAGATCACGTCGGTCGGATGCCCCGCCGTGCAGGGGATGCGAGCATTCGTCACATATTCAATCGGATACGCGCCGCGCGTGTTCTGCGTGATGATCGAATTGTCGAAATCAACGTGATGATGAGCGTCGTCATAGATCACGTTCTCGAGCACCGCTCCGAATCGCAATGCCTGGAAGATTTCCGGCTCGGATTCGCGCGACAGATAAATCGCCTTCGCGTAGCAGCCCCCTTCGATATTGAAGATCCCATCGGGCGACCAGCAATGTTCGTCATCGCCGATTAGCGATCGTTTCGGATCGGCCGACAGAGTCGTCTTGCCGGTCCCGGACAGCCCAAAGAGGATCGAGGACTG
>DASYEA010000882.1:0-1519 GCA_036499265.1 Schlesneria sp.
CTTCCGCCAGTCGTCACAACGTCGTCGATCACAACAACCTTCGCACCCGGCTTCACTGGACCTTCGATGTAGCGCTGCGTCCCGTGACCCTTGGGCTCTTTTCGCACCAGAAAACCGTCCAGAGACCGATTCTGTTCGGCCGCCGCCACCAGGACGCCGCCGATAATCGGATCGGCACCAATCACCATGCCGCCGATGGCATCGAACGGAACGTCCGACAGCAGGTCCAGCAGGCCCAAGCTGACCTGTCGCAACCCGGTCGAATGCAACGAAATCTGTTTGCCATCAAGGTAATACGTCGATTTCTTGCCGGATACTAACGTGAAGTCGCCGAACTTAAGGGCTCGTTCGTGGAACAGTCGGATCAGTTCCTGCTTATTAAACATCGGCAAAAATCCTTGGAATGCAGAACAACCTTGTGGAACGGCATCTTACTGATCGGCCGACGCTGGAAAAAGTGACTGGCTGCGGATGATTTCAGGCCGGTTTGGCGAATCGGCGACCTTGGCTTCCGGCGGTCTTTCCGACCAGAGAGTCGTGCGGCAGCCGACGTTGCTCTTGCTGGATTGAAGTTAACGGACCTAAGATGCGAGCCGTAAATCGTAATTACCATTCCACACTGGGAAACACGGATGTTTCGCCAAGTCTGCTCCTCCCGACTCGCGCAGCTCACTCCGACACGGATCTGCGTGATTAAGCCGAGTGCGCTCGGAGACGTTGTGCAGACGCTTCCCCTGTTGCCGGTTTTGAAGTCGCGTTTCCCTGCGGCCAAGATCAGTTGGGTAGTCAACCGCGAGTTGGCCGATCTGGTCAATGGCCATCCTTGTGTAGACGAAGTCCTGTTGTTTGACCGTCGTGGCGGTTGGCGCGAATGGTCGCGGCTGCTGAGCGAACTGGCTTCGCGTCGATTTGATCTGACATTCGATCTTCAGGGATTGCTGCGGACGGGCGTCATGACATTGGCGACGCGAGCACCGGTTCGCGTGGGCCTGCAGACGGCTCGCGAAGGGGCGTCGTTGACGACGAATTGTGTGATCCCGGACACCAGCAAAAGCATTCCTGCGCATGCGCGGCTATGGCGAGTCGCGGAAGTGTTGGGTTACGGCGATGCCGATAAGCAAACGCAGATTGTGGTCTCGAATGTGGATCGCGACTGGGCCGCGAACGCATTGGCTGGTCTGCCGCGTCCGATCATTGCGGTTCATCCCGGAGCACGTTGGGAAACCAAGCGCTGGCCTGTCGAGAAGTTTGCCTCTTTGATGGAACGAAGCCTGCGCACGTGGCGCGGCTCGGCGATCATCCTGGGGAGTCGTGGTGAGCAACCCGATGCAGATCGACTGCAACAGGAACTGTCCTTGTTGATGTCCGATTCGTCACCGATTTTGAATCTGGCTGGACACACGACGTTGAAGCAATTGACGGCTTTGCTGCAGCGGGTCGACACCGTTGTCAGCAACGATTCTGGACCGATGCACCTGGCCGCAGGGCTGGGGATTCCGACGCTGGGGCTGTTCACGTG
>DASYEA010000883.1:0-6534 GCA_036499265.1 Schlesneria sp.
TGTGGTCTTGCTGCCGTCAATCATGGACTCACGTCACATGCGTGGAAAATCTATGAAACGCTTCCGGATCTCATAGCCGATCCCGACGCCCGGCGCCTGGTGGACGCGACGATGTTGATAGGCCTTGGATGCTACAGCGCGGCCGCTCGAACTCTGGTAGGGGCGCCCGCGGATGAGTCGATATTGCTACAGCAACTCCTTCGACACTATTACGACGGCTCACCGTTTCACGATTCCGCAAACGTTAGGACAATACATGAACACGACCGCAATACACCAAGCTATGCAGGCCCTGCAATCGCAACAATCGACCTCCCCCACACGGGCCGCTCAAATTGAGATTGATAAATTTACGCAAGCGCTCTTTGGTAGCGAGACAAATATCCCGGAAAGGCTAGCGACGGCCGATCTCCAGAAGCGCGCGGTTGATTTCGAAGGAACGGTAGAAACATCATTGAACACCAAGCAGTTGGCGATGAGGCCAGGCGATATGCTCGTCACTCAGTCCACGCTGCTGCATTCTATTGTTGGAATTGACTTGACCGCCAAAGCAGCCGGATTGGTATCTCAGTCTATTAACAAACTTGTAAATATACAATGAATGTTCATTTCAGGCGTTTTGTCGGCTGTGCCTTTCTGATGATGGCATTGACGGGTTGCAAAACGGATCTCTACACTAATATCCCTGAGAGAGAGGCGAACCAGATGGTCGCTCTCCTGATGCTCCGTAACATCCCAGCTGATAAAAACGCGAGTAAGGACGGAAATGTAACGATCCGAGTCGATGCCGATCAATTCACCGACGCCGTCGAGTTAATGCGCCAATACGGCTTTCCGCGACGCAAAGGGGTGGTCCTCGAAGATTTGTTCCCGTCGGGTCAGTTGGTAACATCGCCTGCTCAAGAGTTGGTGAAGATCACATTTTTGAAAGAGCAGCAGCTCGAAAAAATGTTTCAATCGATGGACGGCGTAGTGAGCGCAGAAGTCTCGATCGCTACACAGGCTGTGGATAAACGTGCTGAATCGCAGCATCCATCCGCGTCTGTATTCATTAAATATTGTCCCGAGCACAACCTGTCCGTACATGACACCGAAATTCGCAGTCTCGTCGTCAATGGGACTCCTGGCCTTGACCCGGATCGGGTCAGCATCGTGTTGCAGCCTGCGGACTACCGTTACAGGGTACACGCTGACAACGCTGTCGAACCGGAGGCGGGTGTAGTTGGCTGGCTAAGGAAACATCGACGAACGCTTGGGCTAATACTTGGTGTGTTTGCGATAGCCGCGATCTCCGTCTTGGGGGTCATCGCACTACGTCAATATCTTACTAATCCGTTTCGTAAAAGATGAGTGACGTGGCGATCGCTCCAACGCTTCAGCTTCTGCATCGGCTCGCCTGGGAACCCGGTGCGACAATGCACAATGCTTGGTGGTCCCACCTTGGGCTGGATTCGTGGCACGGTTACTATAGTCAGTACCCCCGGTGCCGAGCGTCGGTTGACCGACTAATAGTCGCTCGTCGTGGCTATCCCGTAACTGCATTACCGTCGAAACTAAATGCACAACAAAAGGCTCTGTTGACTATCGAGCCAAGATTGCCGAAGCTAATTATCGCGCTTGGACTAATTGCACTCGACAGTCCCGATCACCTGCTCGTTAAGATGTACCGGGAACGTCTGGTCCCGCATCTTGGTGAACGGAGCTGCGAACAGTTGCTCGCGGTCCACTCCGGCTGGCAATCCAAGGCGTGCGTCTCGTCCCCTTCCGATCTGGTCGAGTTAGCCTTGACGATCGGTACGCGCTGGTGGCAACGAGACGGCGCGTCCTGCATCACGGCCACTCTCCTCACATCGAAGCTAGCTCCAACACTCGGTGGCGTGACCTACATTCTGCCTGATGAGTCCGCGCTGGACAAAATCATCAAGATTGATCGCTTTCTATGAACGGTCTAATTCCATCTATTATTTCTTTTCCAGGCCCGCCTCCAGTCGTTACATACCTGCGCACTGATCAACTTGATAAATATTGCGACGCAGAGGCAATCTTAGCGGCAGCTCAGCGGGAAGCAAACACACTTAAAATAGAGGCAAATAAGATACTCGATGATGCGCGTCGGGACGCCCTAAATATTCATGAAAAGGCGCTCCGCGATGGGCTTGCGTCTGCAACAGATGAGCTCGAGCGACAACGCGTTGCGCTCGTTGGTGAGACAATCCAATGGCTGATAGATGAACAGGCTTTAGAGGCAAGTATTGCGGATCGGCTCGATGCTCGCATCTCTGCACTGGTGGTCGACATCGTTTCTCGCTATCTCGGTGATCAGGACTCCGTCGAACTTCTCACACGGCGAATCCGCACCGTTATCCCTGAGGAATCCATCGCACACAGAATTCGGTTGCGCGTGTCACCTGCTAATGCTGCGCCAATTCAAGATCGCCTATCTACGGAACGCCGCATCTTTGTCGTAGCCGACGATGCGATTTCCGACACAGAGGCGAAACTGGAAACGCCAGATGCGATAGTCTGTCTCGATCTCGAACGTGATCTGAAGCTGCTGCTCTCCAGCTTAACCACCTGCCCGTCAGGCATTTTAACGATATGATCACCCGAATTGATCCCTCCGACGCTAATGCTAATAGCGCACCGCCGCGCATCTCCGCAAGTGCGTCGGCTCCAGCGGATGCAGTAGAAGAGATCATTCCAGCGCGCTCAGTGTATGAGCTTTCGCATAGCGGGTTCGCAAAGATACCTACCAACTTCAATGGCGCCCCGCTTACCGTAGGTAACCTGTCCGGTGAATCTGTCGCCGAAACACTCGAAAATATTAGTTTTTCTCTCGGCACGCGTCTGCACGAGCGACGTCGGGGGTCGGGGTCCGGTGAAGGATATGCCGACCGCACCATTGCACGTACGCTGTTGCAGCAACTCATTAAGGAGAACAGCCCCGTCTCTGCTCCCGATCTTGATTGTCTGCGTGATCGCTTTCAATACGACGGCCACCTGGAAGCCACTCTGGACGCGATACGTCAGGCCGGCCTGAGTTCCGGGGAGAAAGCACTAATTCTCAGCATCATGCTCGATGATGGCAAGCTCGTTGGCGCAGATCGAAAGCTCGCGGAAGGTGAGCTGGATTCGATCCTCCGCCAAAACGATTGGGCATTGGAGCTTTTCGCCTGCCTCGAATTCGGCCAGTCCGGACTCAGCGGGCTCTCTGAGTTGCGCCAACTGTATCAACGCGCTATCTCGACGCGAAAGCGTCTTTCCGAGTGGTTTCAGGAATTTCGGCGCTTACGCGATCGTTCCCGAAAACTAAAAACAATAATTCATGCACTCGCATTCGAATTGTCCGCGCAAGGTCCCGCAATGGATGTGCATCTCGCTGCCGTGATTACGGACTTGAGGCGCATTCTTCAATTTCTTGGACTGGAGGATCATTGCGATCGCTTGGCTCGCAGGCTCGATATGCACGATACCAATGGCGACTCACTAATGCAAACTCTGCTGGAATGCGTTGAGCAGGGTTGGGTTGGAGCAGACTGGGTAGCCACACGCGCGCAGGCTGCAGCTAGTGCCGAGTGCGATCGCTATCGCTACGCGAGAGGACTAATCGATCTCATCAAGATGATGCCGGACGATTGTTTCGATGACACAGGTCAACGTGAAACAATCCTCACCGCGTTCGCCGAGTACGCGGAGCGGGTGGCGGACGCAGAACACTAATGAGGGAAGCGCTCGTGCGGGTATTTCCCACGAACAAAACCAAGATTGCCGGCGTAGCCCCGCGCTGTTCATCTAGATGGTGCCGGGCCATGCACTGTTTCTGAACCGCAAGCAGTGAGGGATTCTCGCGAACTCGACTTACGTATCATGTAGTGCTTCGTGCCTAACTGAATGTGTGCCTTTAATCTCCACTGCCGTACACTGGCTGGGCAGCATCGCCATCAGGACATGCCCCGTACAACAACGGGTGGGAGACTTGCACGTACCTCCCGCGGGCTTTTGCGCTGCTATCTTGCGCGGGGACAAGAAGTGCGAAGCGCTGCGCTTTTTTGCAGAACGCGTACGGGCGCCAAACAAGCGAATCGAGGTCGTCATGGCCCATTTGGCGCATCATCATGCCCGCTGCGCTCGACTTCTTTGGTCGCGTACAAGTATTTGTATCTTCGCTTATCCACAACATTCGCGGGAACAATCGCACTCACGGATTTGGGCTGAGGGGATGGAGCGGCCTGCGCCTCAACCGACGATGGCGCCTGATATAGCCTGCTTCCATAGCTCCTCGTGGAGGCCTTTGGAGCCGGCAATTTGCTCAACCAGCAGACCCCACATTCAGATCCGAGCGCATTCGTCGTGTGCCCGGGAGAGTCTGCTCCCTCGAAGGCGCGATTACGACGTAGTTTGCGTGCATTCAAGTCTTCGTCCCAGGCTTCGGCGGCTCGAACCCGCCGTTCGAGCTGTGCCTGCTCGGCTTCCATCAAAAACGAAAGGCCCAATTGAATTAGACGATCGGCCTTGGATGCACTGGGCGTGGTACTCGGTACGCTGTCGCCATCTGGGAACTTCGTTATTCCCGAACTCACGTAATTGAAAGCGGCATGTCTCGTGTTCGCGTTCCCTGAGTTCCCAACAACCCGGGCGTCTCCGCGGCACGCGCTCTCCTGTACATGCTCAGGTGCCCCCCCCGAGTGCTCGCGGTCAGGAATCCATTTCGCAATGCGACCAAGCGGAAGCTGCCTCAGCTGCGCATTCAACCCTTGCAGGTCGCCGATCGACATGCCTGCAACGTAGCTCCTCAGTTCATCCAGACGCCTTGACTCTTGGGGATGCAATGCTTTCAGAAGTCCTTTTTCAAATCCTGCGTACTGCTCTTGCGTTAGATATCTCGCCTTGAATTTCCCCTTACTGCCTTTCACGCGAACAACCGTATCGGCAGGAATGTGCGTACCTCTCGATAGGCTCGCCAGCATGACGGTCCCAAGATCATGCAGATTTCGAACCTCAATCTCCCTCAGCCTTCCTCCTGTGTTACGGGTCCCGACCAGTGGATGGTCCACGTTCTGGTACGAAGACACGCCTTTCCGTTCGATGTAATGGGACCCCAGACCCCACACCTTTTCGAATCCGAACACTAAAGGAACAACCTGGCCATTGTTGATCACCGAAAGAAAAGGAGCTTTACCCCGCTCGAGATCTTCGCGTAGTCCCTTCGCCGCCACCCTGTACAGTTCCACGAGCAAAGCGCCGCGCACGGTGCTCTTTTTGCCGCTCCTCTCCGCTGCAAATTCAAGTTTGGTTGGCAACCTTACGGGAGCTAAAGACGGGCGCGAGCGATCCGCAAACTTGAAGCACTTTCTCTGTGCATGAAGAGCTTCAGCTAGATATGTCTTTACGGCTTCCCGGACAGCGTCCGAATTTTCGATGTCGTCAACCACGAGGGGTTGATTCCTGTTCGCCGAGAAGGAGAGCATCGACCCACCTCGTTCGAGTTGCTCAAGCACCACCTGTGTCATCCGGTATATAAGTCCGCGATTTGCCGCATTCTCTGGTTTTACACCATTCCCTTCAGAATATGCCCGAGCCTTCGAGCGCAAATCAGCACGCGTTATCGGCGCACCGTCACGAACTGGCGTCCGATCGGAAAAAAACACTTTTCCTTCCAACGAACACTTTCCACCCTTCGGATCGTTAGCACCGCATTTCAGTTTCTCGGATTCGAGGATCTCAAACCCCCAAGGGCTACCGTGAAATGCTTGCGGCTTGCTATATCCAGACGGAGCGTCGGGGTTTCTGGAATGCAGCAGCGCGTTTCGGAGCTCGGTCGCGGTCGATGCCCCTATTTCGCCGGCATCGCTCATTTCGTCAACAATGTCGAAAAGCGACCGACCATTGACTACTGGATTTGTCCTTAAAGCTGAATTGCATTGCAGTAATCGTAAAATTCTTTCCGGATCGCTATTCACGACTGCGTCAAACAGCTCAGCGTTGCCCATTGATTGGGCACTTGACGAGGGGTTGCTAGACGTAGGCTGGCACGTGATGTCATCGTCACGCAGGGCATTCGGCACTACGGATGCGAGCCCGCCAGCGCGCGCATATACGTCCTGCGGGTTCGCAGACTTTGTAGCCGTAACGCTTTCAGGGGAACCGGTGTTACTGGCACAAACGGGCAACGAATGAGATCGGCCAAAGGGTGAGATCTTCTTCATCTGGGTTAGGCAAAAGTATTTTGAAATCTGTTTGCGGAAGGCACCCTTTGTCACGAGCCGATCCGATATCCTCGGGATCCCTTTTGGCGTCGCTTTGAGTTACCTTGACCGACAGCCCGTGGCGCAGCCTTTTTTCAATGCTTGCTGATGGTATACGGCGCAACCGCGTTGCTCACTCTGAAAACTTAAAGAAGTGTGGCAAATCGTTGCGATCGACTTGGTAGGAGCGCGTAGATCGACGACCCAATTTTCGATCCTGCGTTCTGAGGACGCAATGAATCGAAATTTCGGGCATGCAAATCGTCGCACCGGCTTCGCCAGCATGGGA
>DASYEA010000884.1:0-2843 GCA_036499265.1 Schlesneria sp.
CCAATTGAAGTATTTCCAGTCCAGCCGCGTCAGATTCATATCCCAGTGCCAGAAGCGACCCTGGAAAGCCATGTTGTGAATCGTGAACACCGACGCTTGTTGTTCGTAGCCAGCGAGGTGCCGCATCTCGATCGATACGAGCGCGGGGATCAATCCAGTCTGCCAATCGTTGGCGTGAATGATATCGGGAGCCAGATGCAGTCGCTCGATCGTCTCAATCACCGATCTGCTGAAGAACACAAAGCGTTCGCAGTTGTCTCGGTAGTCTTGATCATTCTCGACATAGATCCCCGGTCGATCGAAGTAACCGGGTTGGTCGATCAGATAGACCGTGACTTTGGTGCCAGGCAGGTGCGACTTCAGCACTCGTGCTTCGACGATTTTCTGTCCAACGGGAACTCGCAGCGAGACTCCGATATCCTCGATATCGGGCAGATCCGTGTGCTTGGCCTGCACCTGCGGATAGTGCGGAACGATGATGGAAACATCATGTCCGACCTGCGACAGTGCTTTGGGAAGCGCTGATGCGACGTCGGCCAGCCCGCCGGTTTTCGAGAATGGAACCGCTTCGGAACTGGCGACCACAATCCGCATTTTCGCTGCTGCCTCTCGTGTTTTGGCGGGAACCTGAATGAATTGCTTCGGAGTAACATTCACGATTCATCGCTGAAATCGCTGTCGAGTTGGCGGATTCCACCAGAAACGGACCCCAAATCCATCAATATCGCAGACTTTACCGGTCACGCCAGTTTTATGCTCCTCCGAAAGCGTGCAATTGGATATCGGCGGCGATGAGATCGCCACTGCAGGGACCACGGATACTTGCGAAGGTGATAGCCGAATTGTGGCCTGTTTGTGTCACTGGACAGGATTTCGAAGGGGTGCGGCATTCGATATCCTGTTGGGATGAACGAAAATGTTGTCGCCGAGAAAGATCAGTCGCCGCCGATACAATCTACCTCGCCGCTCCCGTTTAGTGTGGGGCGATACTTGCGGGAGTTTGCGCTACGGGTGGTGGTCTATCTGGTGATGTACTTTCTGATCGCATTCGCGACCATCGGCCCCTTTTTTTGGGACTGGTTCGCGGCGACCCATGTCGGTGGACCGCGGTGGATTGCGAAGTTTTACGCCCCCCTGTTGTGGCTTAGTGACCGTATTGACTGGCTAAGTTGGTTAGTCAACACGTACGTGGATTGGTGGATTCGATAGTCCGCCAGCGCCGTTCGGTCCCGCTCAACAAATTGTCACTAATCAGCCTTGGGATATTCCCGGCGAAGTCAGATTGATGAACAACGAAATCTCGTCCGAACATTCCACGACCTTTGAAGATGCCAACGAGGAATGTCGTGTCTTGTGCGAGTTACGTCGTACACCGCAGATCCTCGATCTGATCGTTGAATGGCAAGGTCCGGAACTCGGTCTGCAATCGAAGCTGCGCCGCCAATTTCCAGATGATCTAGTCCGCGCCGCATTGACTTTGCATGAATTGCGGCGAAAGGGGGCCGCGAAGTTTTCGAAGGCGTCGTCACTCTGGTTTGATCGACGGGGGTTGGAGCAGGCCACCGCGGAACTGGTCGCGATTCATAAATCAAAACGTTTCGAAGGCCCCGTATGGGATCTGTGCAGTGGCATGGGCAGCGATGCCATCGCGATGGCCTCCCGCTGCCAAGTGACCGCCGTGGATCTGAACCCCGCCGCCTGTCTGCGGACGCAATGGAACGCGGAGGTCTACGGTGTTGCCGATCAACTGCAGGCCGTGTGTCGTGATGTGCTGCAACTCGAAGATCTTGGCGGGCTGGTCCATGTTGATCCCGATCGCCGCGCTGGCTCCGAAGGCAAGGCATCGCGGATCGAAGATTATGTCCCCGGCCTGCCCGACCTTCTCAGCATTATGCAACGCTGTCGAGGGGGCGCGATCAAAGTGGGTCCGGCCTGCAATTTTGGTGGGAAGTTTCCCAATACCGAAATCGAGCTCATCAGTCTCTTCGGCGAATGCAAAGAAGCCACCGTTTGGTTTGGTGACCTGGCTGGCACTCAGCCGTTTCGCGCCACTGTGCTGCCTTCTGGAGAGACGATCGCCGGACATCCCTTGGATGCGGTCGCACTGGTGACTCCACTGGGCCGATACGTCTATGACCCTGATCCGGCCGTCGTCCGCGCGGGATTACTCGATGTTGTCGCGCAGAAGCTCGAACTGACTCGCATCGACGACGCCGAGGAATACCTGACTTCAGACACGCTCGTCGACAGTGCATTCGTGCAGGCCTTCGAGGTTCTGACTGAATTGCCGCATAACGAAAACGAGTTGCGAAGTTGGCTACGGAAATCAGACTTCGGGCAAGTTGAAATCAAATGCCGCCACATCCCCGTGCAGGCCGAGACGCTACGCCGACGTCTTCCATTGCCTGGCAAGCAACCAGGTGTCGTGATTGTCGCCAAGATCGCTGGCAAATCCCGCACGATCTGCGCCCGGCGTTGCGTCAAAGTCTGACGCCGCATGGGCCGATTCGGAACCATCACCTGCCCGATTCACGCTGCAATTGCTGAAGTGCAGCCGCATATCGAGCGACATCCTGCTGCGAGATACGATAAACGTAGATCGAATAGCCGATCGTCGTCACCGGTTCAAAAAAGCGGAAGTACCCGAATTCTTCGAGCCCCACATTTTGTCTTTTGCCGTCGTCCCCTCGCAGTGCATGCGGACGCCCTTGGACGAAGTTGGCACTGATCGCATACCAGCCCGCCTGCGGGAATCGCGATGGCGGAACGTGGGACTTGATACCAATTGAGTCTGAACTGACTGTCCCAAAGTAAGCCAGCCCTACATCATCGACGTGCTGTTG
>DASYEA010000885.1:0-4018 GCA_036499265.1 Schlesneria sp.
GCAGCCACTTTGAATCGAGCACCATCATTCATCGCGGCCGAATCCTGGTCGTGGGCGGTCGCTGTAACAGTTCGCAGCCGCCCCGCAACGTCGTCGATGATATTCTCGAATACGATCCGAAAACGGACACGTGGAGCGTCATGGGGACTCTGCCGCTCAAAGTTCTTGCCCCCGTGGCGGCGATCATCAATGGACAACTGATCGTGACCACAGGCGGCTTAAACAATCCGCGCCCACTGACTCCGTTGACGTGGTCCGCAAATCTGCCGAAAGATTGAGAATCAGCGAATTCGTGACAGAGATATCAATGCCAAACCGACCCGATATGAATCCATATCGAGCCGGCTTTGTTTGATGCGAACAATTTGATGTCAGGCGACTTTGCTGGTCGGTGTCATGGAGCGACCAGTCAAGCGGCTGCGGAAGCCATCCGAGTGCTGCTGGAACAAGCGCTGCACACCGTCTTCCAGCATGGGGAGTGCGACGTGGAGTGCTCGTCGGATCTTACGTGTCTGCAGTGACGTTTCGCCGCATCCAAAACCGCTGGGTCGATCGATCAGGAATTCGGCCGCAGGGATCGGAGTTGGCAATTGGAAGTGATGAGCCAGTCGTCGGGCAAACTGAACGGGATTTGCTCGTTCAGCTCCAGCGATGTGGTAGACGCCCGACAGACCGGCCGACCAGGCGCGGCTGACGATGTCTGCCAGATCCGTGGCCAGGATCGGCGAGCCATGACGGAAGTAATCCATCCCGTTAGTCTGACCCTGTTCGAGTTGCTCGATCAGCGATTCAATCCAGCCAGTGCGGCCTCCGGGCAACCAGCCGAACGCATGGGTTCGGACTATCAACGAATCCGAACTGGCTTCGGCCGCCGCTTCGATTTGTCGCAGATGCTCCGCGGCAGCGCTGGGGCAATAGCTTTGGCTGCTTTCCGAGTGAAACATCCAGGGGCCGGTAAAGACGGCACCCGACGAGATCAACGTCAGATGAGCATTGGCATCGCGAGCGGCGGTGATCCAATTCTTCGCTTGTTGAATGGCCGCTTCGTTAGGTTGACCGCCTCCTTCCCATCCGGTGTTTGTGCTTTCACCGCAGAAGATGACTCGTTGCGGCTTCACTCGATTCATTGTTTCGCGAACCGACTCGGGCGAAGAGTTGGAGAGAGGCAGGATTTCGCAACCACCGAACGTGACTGGTTCGGACAACGACACCCCGACTACTGCTTGCGAGCGAGCCAGGCAAACGGCCAGATTGCCCCCAACGACCGTTTCAATACCAGCGACCAGAACCTTGTTCACGCGATGCCTCCATGCTTTGCGCGTCAGGAATTCGTCATCTCACCACCAAAGAAGCGCGATGAGCGACGGGAGTATATTTTTTAACTCCGGACGAGCCAACCCCAATCGTGGGACGCAAGGAGAAATCTACAACTCCTGAACGAAGCAAGGTCAATGTTGAGCGATTGCCACAACTGCAAAGAAAGAAGCGAACCCGAAACAAGTTCGGGTTCGCTAAGTATTCCTCATGACCACGGTCGCAACAACCTGCATTGCAGCTTTCTTGCTGCAACCGTGGAGTTGGTTTTACTATTTCTGGTCGGCGTAAACTTTGGTGGCTTCTTCTCGCACGACGGGTTCTTGCAGGCTGGCCGCGGTCATGCGAACTCGCATGCGATGGTTACCTTCCTGAACACCCTTCACATGCACGCGGTAGACCGCTTCGCCACCCGGTGCAATCTGTTCGAGCGATTTGAACAGAATCTGTCGCCCTTCCACGATCGCATTGACCGGAGCCTTGAAGTTCTTCAGTTCCATTTCGGGTGGCAACTCGCAGGCAATCGTCACGCCAGTGGCAGCCTTGGAACCTTCGTTCTTCACGCGAATCTCGTAAGCCGTTTCAGCTCCGATTTCGACGGGGTCGTCGAGATCGACCAGAGTCATCGTGAGCGATGCCGTGCCGTCGACGCGAGTCTGTGTCTTTGCTTCCGCACGCACTCCCGAATCCGATAGGACCGAGACCACATGCGAGAAGTCACCCATTGAGACGGGGGACAGGTCGCAGCTCACTTGTACGTTTTGACCGGGTTCCAGACGACCAACAAACCATTGCACGTTCTTGGTTGACGCTTCAAATTTGCCGCTGTGGTCGGCCGATGCAAATTTGAAACCTTCAGGGACTGCGTGGGCGATGCGAACGTTGTTGTTGGCGACGCTGCCGTCGTTGGTCACCGTCAGCGTGTACTTGGCGTTACGGCCTTTGTATCGCAGGGCTGGACCATCGATCGCGATCTTCATGCTGGGAGCGATGACGTTCAATTGAGTTGAAGTGGTCGCACTGGCATCAGAACTGGAGGTCGCGGTGACACCAATCGACTGCTGACCACCCTTGATGGCAGACAGTGGCAATCGGACCGAGCGAGTCTCGCCGGGGCTCAGTGAGCCAACTTCCATGATCAGGCGTTCGCCAGGCGAACGATGTTCCAACCCGTCGGAAAGGCGAGCTTCGACTTTGACGTTGTGAGCTGTCCCCGTCCCGGGATTGGACACGATGATCATTTGCGGAGCGGGATCGCCCAGTGTGACCTCGGCAGGGCCTTTCAGCGCCACCTTCAACATCGGCTCTTCGACTTGGAACGAAGCGGAGGCTGTTCCCGTGAAGCGGACTTGAGCAGTTGCTCCCAGGTCACCACGGCGGCTGGGAATCAGCTTGATCAGAATCTTGTGTTCGGCACCGGGGGCCATCGACTCGAATGACCACGTGACCTTGTCGCCGGAAGCGACTGGCTTCGGTTCGGCACTCGTCAACCGCACTGTCCCAGCAAACTGACCGTCGACAGCGACCTGCGTGGTCGGTACGGAACCGGTGTTCTTGACATGCAGTTCGAGGAGGCATTCCTGACCGACGTTGATTTCGCCCTTTTTGGTCCACTCGATCGTGACTTGTGGTGTTTGTGGGCTGTTGTCGACAGCCACAGTCGATGCCGTCGCACCAACTGTTCGAGCCGCCGTTCTCGTGACTGGTGCGGTCGGGGCTGTTGGAGCAGCAGGTGTGCTGGCCGAGCTACCGAGGTCGGGCATCGGCGGAGCCGTTGATCGCTTGGGAGCTGATTCGGAACGAGCCTGCTGAATCATCCGGCGTTCAGCGTCAGGCGGCAGTCTGTCATAGCCTGCTTGAATGACTTTGTCTTCGGCAGTAGAAGGAAACTGCTTGGCACCTCGAGCAGCGGGAGCAAACTTTCGTGCGTCCGCGGCGGGAACGGCATCAAAACCAGCAGATGCTGTCTTCGTCAGTGGAGCCTTGGCTGGAGCGGCCGCTGCAGCCACAGGGGCTTCAGGCGACTCGGACTCCCAAACGGCGGCCGCTGCAGAGGGCTGCGACTTGGGTGCTTGTTCGATGAACAGCTCATCGTAGTAGTTTTTGGTGCTCGCCTTGTCAGAAGCAGGCTTTTGGGCGACTGCTTTGTCGGCGTCCTTATCGGGCTTGTCGGCAGCTATCTTGTCAGCGGCTGAGGCATCACGCACGTACTTACTGGGAAGTCCCGCAGAAGGCGGAATCGCTTGGCGGCCTCGCAGGACAAGCGGGCGTTGACCACCTGGAGGAACACCGAGCGACGGGTCAGCGGAATAACTGACTCCGTTGTTCAGTGCCATGACGCCAGAAATTGCGAGAATCCAAGACCCGCGTCGCATAGTCAGTTCCTTCCGCGGACGTGTAACCGCCAGACAAACGGCTGACGAACCAGCCTTCAAATGTGACGTGTATACGGAACGGCTCGAAATATTGAGCCTCATCTTTCGTATCGGTTGTAACGATCGACTCGATACAGCCGATTTGGGAAGCTGTACTGATTTTTCCCAAAGATCCGGTTTTGGCGGTTGTCGGGGAGGGTTTTGGCCGCGGATGTGACGCGGATTAGACACGCTGGTGGAGAGGTGTGAAGCGGGGTGCAGTCGTTATTTTGTGGTCAGTTGCACTTGTCGCATAAATCTCCGGGTGCCACGGTTTTGGAGTCCTCGAC
>DASYEA010000886.1:0-2906 GCA_036499265.1 Schlesneria sp.
ATGCAAAGCGTCGGTGATCTTTTCGTTCTGACCATGGCGTTGCCAGGTCACCGATGCAGTTGGCTGATCATGGTCCAGTTTCATCAGCAATGATCCGTTATAAAATGCACTGATGAGCAATCGATCCCCGTCCACTCGCGGCGTTGCCACGCTTAGACCTTGGTTCGACTCAAACTTCTGTATCCAATAGACCTTGCCGGTCACCGGATCGAGCGAGCAAAGGGCAGTGGGATGCCAGACGATCAATTGTCGCGTCCCTCCGGCTTCGACGATGACGGGTGAACTGTAACCCGGTCCATGCGGCCCCTCAGAATCCAGTGCTCGCCAGATCTCTTTACCGGTGTCCTTATTGAACGCGACGACAGCCGTACCCTTCCCTCCCACTTGGCAGATCAAGCGCTCGCCGTCGAGCAGCAAGTTGGACGAATAGCCCCACACGGGTGATTGGTCGTGGTCGTACTCGACCTTCAGTTGCTTCGCCCAGATCACGTCGCCCTTTGCGGCATCCAGACAAAACAGATGACCTTCGGAACCAAGTGTGTAAAGCCGACCATCCATCACGACCGGCGTGGTCCGTGGTCCGGCGGGGTAACTGACCGTATAAGGGCATTCATATTCGTGCTTCCAGACGATTGAGCCGTCTTTGTCATCCAGACAGAGAATGCGTTCCGACGCAGGTGTCCGGCCACGCTTGAAGGGATCCGCACCCTCCTCCGTTCCCTGCGGTAGTTGCTTATCGGTGACATAGACCCGGTCGCCGACAACGGCCGGTCCGGCATAGCCCCCGCCAATATCGACTCGCCAACGGACTGGTGGACCACCCGCGGGGAATTTGTCGACGATCCCCGTCTCACGCCAGACGCCATCCCGCTCGGGCCCCATCCACTGCGGCCAATCATCCGCCTGAACGAGAGTTGCGCCGGATCCCAGGCAGAGGAACATCGCACCAACGAGTCGAGAAAACTTCATCACGTCGCCTCGGAAAAGATCGCAGAACATTCACAAATCGCATTATGCCAAGTTCACCCACCCAAGGCGCGGCTTCGCACATTGATGCATACACCTGCCAGAGCCTCACCTTACAAGCTTTCTCCCTTTACTCGTAATCCGCCTTGGATCTGTGTTCAATCCGTGGCTACACGATCGTCGATTTTCCGCTATAATCTCGGCTCAACGACTGTTCTTTGATGGGGATTTTGGCTGATGGCAGTGTTATTGCAGATTCGGGATGCTCATAAGAGCTATGGCGAGCAGGTCTTATTGGACGGGGCAGACGCCACGCTGCCAGACGACGTGAAAGTCGGATTCATCGGCCGCAATGGAGCGGGGAAAAGTACGCTGCTGCGCGTCCTGCTGGGTGACGAAGAACTAGACAGTGGCGAAGTCATCCGCCATCCAAACCTGCAGATCGGCTATCTCCGACAACACGATCCCTTCCTGCCTGGGGAATCGGCGCACGACTTTCTGATCCGCGACAGTGGCCAACCCGAATGGAAATGCGGCGAAGTCGCCGGTCAGTTTGAGCTGAAAGGCCAATATCTCGACGGCCCCATCGACAAGCTCTCGGGTGGCTGGCAGACGCGCGTCAAGCTGGCGGCCTTATTGCTGCACGACCCCAACCTCCTAATGCTCGACGAACCGACCAACTTCCTAGACTTACGAACGCAGATTCTGCTCGAGCACTTCCTCCGAAATTTCCAGAAAGCCTGTCTGATCGTATCGCACGACCGGGCATTCCTGGCGGCCACCTGCAGCCACACGCTCGACCTGACGCGTGGCAAGTTGACGTTGTATCCCGGTAAGATCGATGGTTATCTGAACTATCAGAAAGAGCAGCACGAACACGTTGTTCGCTCGAACGCAGCCATCATGGCCAAACGCCGCGATCTGGAAGTTTTCATCGCGAAGAATAAAGCGCGGGCGAGCACCGCCACGCAGGCTCGCTCCAAAAGTAAGCAATTGGAAAGGCTGGAACTGGCCGACGTCGCCGCCGACGAACCAACTGCCTGCATTCGCGCCCCCCAGGTCGATCCGCGCAACGGAGCCGCATTTCGATGTCGCGATCTGGCAGTCGGCTACGGCGAACGACGTGTCGCTGAAGGAATCACACTGGAAATCGATCACGGTTCACGCGCAGCTATTGTCGGAGACAACGGCCAGGGAAAGACGACATTCCTGAGAACTGTCGTGGATTCGCTCAAACCACTCGCTGGCGAGACGAAGTGGGGGTTTGGCTGTGATATCGGAACTTATGCGCAGCATGTCTACACCAGCCTGTCCGAAAAGCAGACCGTGTTTCAATACTTGGAAAGCAAAGCAGCCCGGATGACGAAGGCCCAGACAATTCTGGACATCGCCGGAGCAATGCTGTTCCGCGGTGACGCGGTCAACAAGCCGATCCCCGTCTTGTCTGGGGGTGAACGGGCTCGCTTGTGCCTCGCCGGACTGCTGCTCAGCCAGCACAACATCCTGGTTCTCGACGAACCCGGCAACCATCTCGACGTTGATACCGTCGAAGCCCTCGCACAGGCCCTGTGTGATTACAAGGGAACCGTGATCTTCACCACGCATGATCGTCACTTTATGAAACGAGTCGCCACGTGCGTGATTGAAGTCCGCGACGGCAAGGTGACCAACTACGGCGGCGGTTACGATGCCTATCTGTACGCCGTCAACAAAGAGATTGAAGAAGGCGAGCGGGAACTGGCCAGCCGCATGAGCAAGCCACCTGCCGAAACCCTGAAAGCCGCGACGGCCGCCGCGCGAGCTCCGAAACGTGACGAGCGAACCGTTCGCAAAGAAATCTCGACTGTTGAGAAGACGATTGCCAAATTGGACGATCAGAAGAAGAAGTCCAGCGCTCAGTTACTCACCACCTCGGACGCCAAGGAGGCACTTCGACTGCA
>DASYEA010000887.1:0-3367 GCA_036499265.1 Schlesneria sp.
GGGGTCATGATTTCTGTGGCTGTCGCATTCATCTTTGGATCAATCGCGACCACTGCATCAGGTTTGGGAAAGACGGGATGTTCGAGAATGTCGTCGGCACCACGAAGCAGCGAAGGCACCAGCAGACCCATCCAAACAGACAGCAGCAATCGATTCATGACAGATCCCTTGTCCAATCTCGGAAAACTCCTCGCCCGGCATCCAGATCAAATGGCGCATACCGTCCGGCGAATTTCTGTCGCGGGTAAATCGCGATCACCAGAGTTGTCCCGAAATCCTGTCGCCGAGTCAACATCCGTCTTTGGACGCGAAACGCCGTGAGCTTGCGGAAGAGAAGCCACAGAGTTCGGACGACTGCCGGGACGGCATCCACCGACAGGCCCGAAGATGCCATTCGCAGGGTGAAAATGGCATCTTCGGCAGTCAAAGTGGTCAATCGCGATCGCGGCAATCAGGCGTAGAAGTGCGCATTCACGTTGTAGAACTCAGCCTCAAGGTATTCCAGAGCGAGGGCGAAGTTCAGAATCGCAATGTCATTCTGTTGGCTTGAGGTCTGCGAATAAGTCAGCGCGGCTCCGCCATTCAACGATTTGACGAATGGTCCGGCTGCGGCGACGACTTGCTCTGGTGTCAGCGGCATGTCGAAGTTTTGATTCTTGATGGTGACGGGATCACCTTCGAAGAAATTCACTGCCCCCGCATGACGTGCCTCCACAGTCATGATCGATCCCGCTGCGGCCAGGTAGTCTGCGTCATAAATGATCGGGGCAGCACCCAGGTAGGCACCGACTCCCGTGTTTTCCAAAGCTTGCGACACCGCCACGAACTGGTAGTAAGTCGACTGACTCAGATTTTGGAAAACCGGTTTTGGTCGGGCATAACGTCCCAGTGCCGTCACCAGGAACAGGACGTGAGCATTCTCATGAGCTCGGATCGACCGAAAGACGCTTTTCGCCTCCGGTAAATACTGAATGATCGAAAACGGCGAAGCTTCCGCTGATTGCGTACTGGCCAGCAATGCCAGTGGTGCCGCAGCCAGACCCGATGCCAGAAACGCACGGCGATTGGAGCCTGGCGCAGGACGAGATTCGTTCGACATATCAATTTCCTTAGACGGAAGACATGATTCCTCGGTGACAGTCCGAGAGGAACGGAAGACTAACTCGTCAATTCATGTCTTCTCTGTACGCCACTTCACATAACGAACGAATCCAATTGGCTAATATTCAACACTGCAGCGCGGTCGCGTTTTCATCCCTCAGCCAATTGAGGCGAAATGTCAGTTCATTCCCTATATCAATCTCGAATTGCGACCGCGCCGCTTCGAGTTTCCTCCACGGCTTCAAATGGCAGGGTCATGGAAGATAGTCTGCCCCCGCGCCCGGAAGTGGGACGCGTGGAACAACACTGGTACTTGAAAAGCTGCCGCATCCTGGAACGGCTGCCGACAGAGGAGCTGTCACAACTAGAGGCCAAGTCGCGGTATCGCAAATTCGCAACTGGAGATGTCGTCTATTTACCGCTCGATCGCGCTGACGCCGTCCTGGCAGTCGTCTCCGGACGAATCAAACTGTGCCACCTGACTCCCGACGGCAAGCAATCGATCCTAGCCTTCATCGACCCCGGAGAAGTCTTCGGAGAACTCTGCCTTTTCGACACGGAAAGTCGAGAAGAACAAGCCATCGCGATGGTGCCGACGGCCATCGTGCTGATTCCGCGAGACCTCATTCAGGAACTGATCAACCGTCACGCCGAGTTGGCACTTGGCATTACACGTCTGATGGGACTGCGACGATTAAGGATCGAGCGGCGGTTGAAATCGCTGCTGTTTCGATCCAACAGAGAACGTCTGTTGCAGTTGTTGATGGAACTGGCCACCGAATATGGAACCCCGTCCAAGCTGGGAATCGAGATTCGAATCAAACTGTCGCATCAAGACCTGGCCAGCATCATCGGCAGCACGCGTGAAACAGTGACAACGACCTTGGGTGAACTGCAAGAGCAGGGCATCGTGGCCCTCGGCCGACAACGCATCACGATCCGGTCGATGGAACGGTTGGGCAACCTGGTCGACTGACAGGCTCATCGACCCACACAAAGATATTTTTGACGACAGCAGATTCAGAGACCACCTTATTTAGGGCGAATTGGAGTGGTGACCATGATAAATTCAGCAGGAACTGGAGCATCGCCGCCAAACGGCATCCCGTCCGATTGGGATGATTGCCGCCCCGGCGAACTCACGAAGTTCACGCAGCGCATTCACCGACGCCAGATGCTGCTGCTGGCCGGAAAAACGATCGCCTCGGCGGGGGGAGTCGCCCTGCTAGGAGCCGGTGGATGGTGGGCCTACCTGCGCCAACTGGAAACAAACTACCAATATTACGGAATGACCTGCTCTGACGTTCGCGAACTGCTTCCCGCCTACCGAGCTGGTCGCTTAGACAGCGCCCGCAGCGAAATTCTCGCCAAGCATGTCCGCCGCTGCTCGCAATGTGCCGAATTCCGGGGTGAGCTACGAAGTTAGGCGTTTCGTTTCGATGTAGCCAATCTCGCCAAGAGATTGGATCTTCAAAAGTTACACGGTAGGTTCTCCGTCACTTCAGCAATCGCCGATGCACTGTTTTCGCAGTGTCTTTCGTTTTGCTCGCCGCCGCTTACAATAGCCCCTCACGAACATTCCCGTCCCAACCAGGGACGATTCCGTCAGGTGGCCAGGAGCCAGGCAGCGTCTATGAGCGAACAGTACATCTTCACGATGGAGGATCTCCGTAAGTTCCACGACAAGAAAGAGATCCTGAAAGGAGTCTGGCTCTCCTTCTATCCGGGTGCCAAGATCGGCGTGCTCGGCCCCAACGGTGCCGGTAAGTCCACCCTGCTTAAGATCATGGCCGGTCAGGACAAAGACTTCATGGGGACCGCACGCATCACCCCCGGATTCTCCTGCCTGTATGTCCCTCAAGAACCGCAACTTGACCCGACGCACACCGTCATGGACGAGCTCAACGAAGCGGTGTCTGGCAAACGAGCTCTCCTCGCTCGCTACGAAGAGATCAACAATAAGTTCGCCGAGGAAATGTCTCCGGAGGACATGGAAAAGCTGATCGAAGAGCAGGGAAGGGTGCAGGAACAGATTGATCACCAGAATCTGTGGGAACTCGATCGCGAAGTCGAAATTGCCGCCGACGCCATGCGTCTGCCGCCTCTCGAGACCATCACCGGTCCTCTATCAGGTGGTGAAAAGCGACGTATTGCCCTCTGCAAAGCCCTGATGCAACAGCCTGACATGCTGCTGCTAGACGAACCCACAAACCACCTCGACGCCGAATCCGTCGCATGGCTGGAGCGTTACCTACACGACTACAAG
>DASYEA010000888.1:0-2653 GCA_036499265.1 Schlesneria sp.
ACGAAGATTGCGGACTACGTGCTGCATCAGGGGTTCGGATCATCACCGGCGATCTACGGATCGTTGCTGCTGGTCTCGGCAGACAACAAAGGGGGAGCGGGAGCCGTCGCAGCGTTGGATCGAGAATCGGGCAAGATCGTCTGGAAAGAGCCGCGCCCCAAATTCCCGAACTACACCTCGCCCATCGTATTGGACATCGAAGGACGCGACCAATTGCTGTATACGGGTTGCGAACTGGTCACCAGCCTTGATCCGTTGACGGGCAAGAAGTTCTGGGAGTTCGAAGGATCGACGACTGAATGCGTCACTTCGACCGTGACCGACGGCAAACTGATCTTCACCAGCGGCGGCTACCCTGCGAATCACATTTCGGCCATGGCGGCAGATGGATCGGGCAAAGTCGTCTGGAAGAACAACACGCGCGTCTATGTTCCGTCCATGCTCGTTCGCGACGGTTACCTGTACACCGTTCTGGATGCAGGTGTTGCCATGTGTTGGAAGAGCGACACTGGCGAGGAAATGTGGAAAGGCCGGATCCAGGGAACCTTCAGTGCGTCCCCAGTCCTGGTTGGCGACAAGATTTTTGCGACGAGCGAAGCTGGCAAGACATACATCTTCAAAGCCTCGCCAAAAGAGTTCGAGTTGCTCGAGACGAATCAGTTGGGTTCCGACGTCTATGCCACACCAACGATTGTCGACAGCCGCATCTATATGCGCGTGGCCACTCAGAATGATGGCAAACGAGAAGAATCGCTGTGTTGCATCGGCAAGAAGTAGTCGACTTTCGGGAAAGTCGTTTACAGCAGCGCGTCGCGGAAACTGATCATTCGGATCGATTCGCGGCTGGCGAACGGTTCGCCGTATTTGGCGTTGATGCTCCAGCCCCAATAGCGGGCCCGATCTTTGATGTCATCAATGGCGGTGGGGTAGTCCTGCGACTTGCCCGTGATGAACTGACTTTCGTAGCAGCGGATGGATTGCATCTTCTGCTCGATCGTCTCGCTGATGTCGAAGACGAACGCGGGCTGAGGATGAATCCGCAGGTGGATACTGAAGTAGTACAGGATGCGCGGAGGATGATACGGTTCCCCCGGCATGTCGCTACGAGATAGCTTGGCCCAGAAGCGCGCGGCTTCGATCATGCTGGTCGCGGCGACGTGGTCGGGATGGCTATCTTCCCAGTACGGAGCCAGGATCAACTTCGGGCGAGTCAATCGGAAGATGGTGGCCAAGGCTCGTCGAGCTTCCAGCGTATGCTCCAGCGACCGGTTCGGCAGGCCAAGGTTGTGACGCCAATCGAGTCCCAGCACCTTGGTCGCAGCGGCTGTTTCGGCAGCGCGAATTTCAGGCGACCCATGCGGGGTGGGCTCACCCGAAGTCAATTCGAGGACTCCGACTCGCAGTTTCTGCCGTAAGCAACAAGCCAGCGTTCCCCCCACACCGATTTCAGCATCGTCTGGATGAGGAGCAACTGCAAGAACATCAAGAGGTAACGACAAAGGTGGCACGGCAGCTCACTTGAACGAGATTGCGTTGGCCCTCTCGACAGCCCAAGTGTGATGTGAGATAAGCCGCCCAAAGGGTGATCGACGTCGCTGTGAATTGCAAGGCGATCGCCGACGCCTGAATTGGGAAGGATCGACATGCCGCGCTATCTGACCGTCTCCCTCTGCTTGCTCGCTCTGTCGTGTGGAGCGATGGGTTGTGCTTCGTCTGGCCTATTCGGACGCAAGACCGTCGACCGCGGTCAGTGGGAACCCGAAGTCGAAGCGTCGAACAGCGCCGACTGGCGTTCGGCCCCATCGAATCTGCGTCAGGGAATGGCCAGAAAGAGCAGCGAAGATCCGCTCGACAAGTTCATCTGGTCCGATGAAGCCCGCGACATTAATCGCAGCGTCGGCGGCGCACTGTAAATCACACTTCCGTTCGGCGCGCGGGGCGGTGCCCACGCGGTTAATCGAAGTTGATTGATGCTGGCGTCGGCCGCGGCACAACGGTAGCTTTGCCGCACCATGCAAAGCGATCTGTACCATCTCGCTGTCCTGTTTGGCAGTTTAGCCCTGCTGATGACGCTGGTCGTGCGCGGCAAAAGCATCTTCGTCGTTGCTCCGCTCTGCGCAGTGCTGGCTCTCACGCTGAGCGGGACAGACCCGGTTGCCGGGATGAACGGGCCGTATATGGCCGGGTTCGCCGACTACGTGCAGCGTTTCTATCTGATCTTCTCACTCGGTGCCGTCTTCGGAAAAGTGATGGACGAGTCGGGGGCTGCGATTTCGGTAGCGAATACCGTGGGACGCTGGCTGGGGACGCAGCGAGCCTGCTTGTCGGTCGTGTTGGCGTGTGCCTGTCTGACATACGGCGGAGTCTCGTTGTTCGTGGTCGGTTTCTCGGTCTATCCACTTGCGGTGCAACTATTTCGTTCCGCAAACCTGCCGCGTCGATTCATCCCGGCAGCGATGGCGTTTGGGTCGATTACGTTCACGATGACCTCGGCGGGATCGCCCGAAATTCAGAACCTGATCCCGATCAAATACCTCGTCGATTCTGATGGCAATCCACTCACCGATGCCCGCGCTGGTTGGCAAGTCAGCTTGATCGTGGCGTCGTTAATGTTCGCCGTCGGGCAGTTGTATCTCGACTCTGTCATTCGCCG
>DASYEA010000889.1:0-2902 GCA_036499265.1 Schlesneria sp.
GGGATCCGACCGGTTAGCAATCCGGCGCGTGACGGCGAGCAAACTGGGGCACCGGCATAGCAATCGGTCAACCGCATCCCCTCATGGGCCAGTTTGTCCAGATGAGGTGTTTTTATTTTGGGATGCCCAAAACATCCCAAGTCACCATAACCCAGATCATCGCATAGGATCACGATAAAGTTTGTTTTGGCCGGCGCTGCAGCACGAAGAGTTGTCGGCGCAAAAAACAAAAAGCCATAGAACGCCAGCAACCACGAGCGCGACATAATCGTTGCCTTAGAGCGAGGTGAATGGGGTTTTCGTGATCGCAGTATGTTCGCCGAGGCGCTACGTCGCAATATCTGCCAAGAAATGTCGAGGGTGCATTCCGTATTCGGCTTTTACGTAAGTGGCCTTCTCGCTTCGCCGAGAAGTAAACCAATCGCGAACCGGGTAGTGCTCGGCTAATTCGGACATGACGGGGGTAAGGATTCCTGCTTCGGTGGTTTCCATAGAATCAGGTAGGCGGAGAGCAGGGTGAGCGGAGGGATGAGGCACCAATAGGGAATGGTGGTCGCCTCGACCGACTTGCTGGGGCCACGTCCGTAGAAATTCTCGCTGATGCTGATGAGTACGAACTCTGGATTTATATTATCCAGGTCAATCGATGCTTCGTTCTGGATCGGATAGGTCACCCAGCCAGGCATCCACATGATGCCTCCGTTCGATTTGACTCGACGCCAGCTCAAACCTGAGTACGACGAGCTGACGCTTAGGAAAGACGAGCCTTCTCCGTTTCCAAAATAGTAGGCATCACCGATGATGTGCCCTCGGAGATAGGCGACCATCAGCGCACATGCCAGGGCCAGTGCGACGCAGCCGATCTTTCGATGCCAGCCGTGCAAAAAGTGAAACATCACGTCCTTGTCATCAAACGAGACAAATAGTTCGCATCAATACAGCAAAGCTGCTCGGCGATACGGCGTTCAGAATATAGGGGCTGAAGGAACCCTCTCCTTGAGATTAACACCGCCAAGATCATTGAGTGATGATGTCGGCGAATGACAGAGCCGTATACAGTTCAGTACAACTCTGCCCGCCGACATTGTATCATGTCCCCATGAACGAGTTCTTTCACGGCTGGCGACGAAAAACAGGCGTAGTTACGCTCGGGTTGGCGTGCATCTTGATCGCGGGCTGGATAAGAAGTCTTGTCATTTCTGATTGTTTGGGTTTGCCAATCGGGCGAACGTCGGAAATTCGCTCTGACAATCAATTGTTAGTCGGCACTTGGAGCGATGGGCCAGTTGACTTCAACTGGGCAAGGACCGCATGGACGACGGAAGCTTCAAGTTCAAATTCTCGGTCGAATGATCCGCTTGTCGATTGGCATGTGAAGTGGATCGGCATTGGAGTTGGTCACACTCGTGCAACTGAAATGGGTACACGGATACATCGGAACCATCTGTTTGTCGGCTATTGGCTGCTCACAATTCCCCTAAGCGCACTCTCCGCCTACCTGATTCTCTGGAGGCTATGGAAGCGGGAATCCTTGCCCGCGCCATGTCCCAATTAGCCGATCAGTATCCGAATCCTCGCGTTCTGACACGTCGGAACAGGATGGCGATCAGCGCATCGAGTTGATCGGCTTGTCTCTTGCGAAGCGAGAAGGCTACTTAAAGAGTACCGCGAGTGGTGCTGTCTACTTTGAAGCGACTTATGGCAAACAGCTCCCGTTAGTCGTAAACTTGTGAGACACATTCACACGCACACTTCTGTGGAGTTTCACGATGCTGCCAGGTCGAATTGCGTCCGTGTTCCTGTTGGTCGTCGCTGTCGTTCTGTCCGCTTCCAGTTGGGCCGCCGACGATGATGGTTTTCGATCGCTGTTCAACGGCAAAGACTTGGAGGGTTGGGACGGCGATACCACACTTTGGAAAGTCGCAGACAACCACATCGTCGGTGATTCGCCCGGAATCAAGCACAATCAATTTCTCTGCACCAAGGAAGAGTTCGGTGACTTCGAGTTGAAGCTCGAATTTCGCATGAAGGACGGCGTTGGGAACTCGGGCGTGCAGTTCCGCACCAAGAAGGTTCCGAACAGTACCGAAGTCTCGGGCTATCAAGCCGATCTGGGCGAGAACTATTGGGGATGCCTGTATGACGAATCACGGCGCAACAAGATCCTGGTGAAGGCACCGGCCGACTTCGAAGGGACGCTCAAGAAGGGCGACTGGAATCAGTACACGATTCGCGCGCAGGGCGATCATGTTGTTTTGAAGATGAATGGTGTCACGACAGTCGATTATCGTGAACCGGATGCCGAGATTGCTCGTTCTGGAGTTATCGCTCTGCAGGTTCATAGCGGTGGACCGATGAAGGTTGAATTTCGGAACATTCGAATCAAGCCACTGAAGTAGGATCAGGCAGGAAGCGAAGGAGTGGCTGCGTCGTCATTTCTTTTATCTCCTCATGATCTATGCAGGTGACCACTGTGACCGGGCCAGCCAAACGTCGACGACGGGCTTCCGTAGAGGAAGGCCCCACGATCTACAAGTGCGACCAGTTACGCCAGATGCTGGAGGCGGCACTTCGAAATCGATCGAAACGAAATGCCAGCACGGACCTCGTGAAATTCCTGGGTGGGCATCTTCCCGTCCGGACCGATGCCAATGGTAAGTCCCGGTTGACGGGTGACGATGACGAAAACCCCAGCACCGCGCGATTCCACTCGTTCTGCAAGCAACTGGCCGAGGCCCTGGGGGTCAGCAAGGAGTTTGTGCAGGACCGTATCACGCAAGGCCTGCTACATGATGAAGCGCAACTCAAGGAGCTCTGTGATCATTTGACGGCCGCCAGCGAGCATTATGGGCTGGCGATGTCGCTGATTAAGGACGAGCCGCTGAATCGTCCGGTGACGATC
>DASYEA010000890.1:0-4089 GCA_036499265.1 Schlesneria sp.
GATTGGAGTCGGCCATTGAGTTCCCCCGCGCCCCCGGCTTCATCGATCGGTCGCCGGCTGACTCGGCGTGCTATCGATTTGTTGGTTATGGGATTTGTGTTGACTGTCGGTTTGTCAGTCGGTCGCCAATTGATCGATTGGTGGCGTACTGACCCAAGTTCGTTGACACCCGATTTTTCGGGACTGACCGCAGTCGACCTGGATTGGAATCACACGCCAGTAACGCTGCGGTTCGGGGACTCGGCGACGGCGATGGAACGACGCCCGTTTCATGGGCAACGCAAACAACTGGAAGAAGAGCTGACGCGAATCGGTCAATCGCTTGTCGCGGCCAGCGAAATTCCCACGCAGCCAATCGAAGAAGCGGAACAAGGTTGGCTGACGGCGCTGGAGGCTACCCCGGCCGTCCTGTGGGATTCGTCGCTGGGGAACGTCTATCGACGCAAAGAACCGTTGCCATCCTTTGTTGCGACGCGATTTATTGAGGGGGCCACTGATGAAGCGGGCCAGCAGCGAATTGTGGCCTGGGGATTGGGCTTTCCCACATCACCTGGGGATTGGACGATTTATGTCTTCCGCCCTGATTCCGCCCGCCTCACCTCAGCCGCGCCTTCTCACCTGAAATTGCCCGACAACTCACGCAATATCACCGATCTGCACGGGGCCGACGGTTGCCGGTGGCGGATCATCCAGGGTCGCGGCGACATCGCCGGTTGGGTACAACACTTCGAACTTCAATACGGTCAAAAGTTCGTCGTCTCCAAGTCGATCACCCCCCAATCAGCCAGTCTAAAAATCCGACGCGACCAGTTTGTGACCGATATCCAGATTCGGCGTGAGCCGGATGATCGGTTGACGGGGGTGATCTGGTCTGCGCCTGAAAGGAAATCGCAATGAAGGGTGTCCAAGGTTTGCTGTTGTCGCTCGGCCTGGGGCTGGCCGGTGCCATCTGCAACTGGATGTACTTGGAACGGCTGGCGGGTAAGGAAAACCGCGTTTCCTTCATCGCGATCAAGGCCGACTACCAGATCAACATCGGCGACACGCTGCGCGAAGATCAGTTGGCAAAGATCGACATCCCGCAAAGTGCGGTTGGCAACCTCGACCAGGTGGCGCCTCGTTGGAAAGACCTGTCGCTGGTTGTCGGTGCCACTTCGACTCGCAGCTATCGCGGCGGCGAACTGGTGCTACAGCAGGATATCCGCACGCCGGGTGCCAAAGATCTGAATGAAAAGATCGGCAAGAATGAAGTCGCGATCTGGATTCCGATCGACATGCGGACTTTCAATTCGGCGCGAGTGAACCCCAACGATGAAGTATCGTTTGTTCTGCCTCGAGTCGGTGGACCAACTCAGATTCCCGTCGCTGATAACAATCAGACCCCACCGACAAACTCGAATAGTGAAATCGTCGGGCCATTCCGAATCCTGGAAATTGGCAATCGAACGGGCCGGCCGGAAGTTCAACGTGCGGCGGGAGCGCGTCAGTCGATCGACAGCTCAATCACCGTTGTCGCCAAGCTCGAAAACGGCCGCCTCGATGCCAAGAGTGAGCGAGTCACCGAGTACATGCGGTCGACGAAGTCGCAAGGTCTGCAGGTGATTCTGCATCCGAAGAACTGACACCGGGCGCAGCAGTAGGCCTGACCTCTCGTCTTCAAAGCTGGATGCTGAGGACCGAAACATGTGCTGTGGGCGTCTCACCAACAAGTGCCGGCGACGTCGATATACAACGACCTTGAGCGATCTCGCTCGGCAAATACAGCGTGCGAAAGTCATTAGTGGGAACAACACGAATCAGGTTTGCCACATCGAGAATCGAAAGTGCGTGATAGACCGTACTTCGGCTCACACGATCCTGAAGAACTTCAGACATTTGGTCCTCGTCGAAGGCTTCGGTCTGCTCAAGGATCGTCCTCGCTATTGCTTCGAGATCGCGACTGAGACGCATTCCTTTTGATTCGAGAAATCTGTGTAGAAGCTCTATCGCACTTCGTATGTCGACTCGTAATTCGACGTTCGACGGACCACGGAGCCAGTCTGCTGATTCGCGTGACTTCAATAGCTTACGAAACCCGAGAGTAAGTCGCCCCATCGTCCAACGAGCATTGATGTCTTGTAGAGGTCGGATGTGGAACTGCTGATTCTCATCCTCAAACTGCATCGCGTCGATGCCGAGTGGCCCAAAGTAGCCCAAATCCTGGATGCGGCGGGCCGCTTGTAGCGCGATGTCGATCGCCAAGCCCCAGTCAGATGGACGCAGGACGACATGAGTCTGCTCTGTGACCAGCGAGGGAAGTCGGCTGCCGCAGTACTGGCCGCGATCGTCCGCGATCATCGGCACAAGTTCCAGCAGGGTGGGCTCACCTTGGCGTGGGACGTCGATTTGGATGCCGACCTCAGTGACGTTTTTAACCCAAGGCTCGAAGAAGACGATGCCATTGGCGTTCAGCCGTTTGTCGATCCAGCTTCGGTCAGCTCCCACGGGGTTTCCGCTACCCAGTAACCGTTCGCGGCCGGACATGCCGAACTCGGCTTTGATGACCCAGCGCGCACCTTTTTCTTGCAGGGCGATATACCTCTCAATCTGATCGAACGAAGTCGCTTCGCCCGAGAACGGCAGTCCGACGCGCCATTCTTGTTCGAGTTCCGATGAAAGTCGCCTCGAATTCGCCGCGCGGACCGCATGATCGTGCGGGTCGTTGCAGACCCATCCACAGCGATCGCAAAGCTGGCGGATATCGTCCGTCCAACCCCACGGGACGCATTCCACGCGAGCAGGAACGTCATTAAGCGAAACGACGGGGATGACCTTGGGAAGTCCGTTCGCGACAGCCTCTTCAAAGAAGCGGGCTTCGATCGGTTCGGGCGTCCACAGATAGTCGCCGTCGTCGGCAATCGCCAACCACGATGTGGCAAGTTCCGCGTTCAGTCGTTGCAGCTTCGCTGGCAACTGGCGGCCGGGAGCAGCCAGACGATGCTCAAAATCGAAGTTGCCAATAAACAGTCGTGGCATGATCAACTCAGTCAGGCGAAGCAACCGCCGGTGCCGGCTCTCGCGGCCAGATCACGATCAATGCTAGCAAGGCGAGCAGTGGCATCCAACAGACCGTCGACATTCCATAGGCATACGCGAGACCTTTGCCCGCGTCTGGCGTCTGATCGACGAAGTGACCGAACCGCCAATGCCACAGCGAAGGAAAGATCCACGCGATTGTGCCCAGCGTTCCCGAGACCTTGCCTTGATGAGCCACGGAAAGCTCTTGCGTGAATGTGTAGTAACACGGAAACAAACCGAGCGATCCAATGCCGACAATCATCAGGACAGCCACGAGTGCCGGTCCTTTGGGGAGCACGGGAATCAGACCACCACACGCCACCAGCAGCGAGCAGACACCGAAAGTGGCGAGTCGCGACTTGTGTGCTGTCAGTCCGCGGCGACAAAGCCAAGCTGTCGCGAAACCCGCACTAATACAACCAACGTCCGTCATCACATTGTACCAGAAGTTCAGGTCCAGACTTTCCAATTCGCTGTAGCCGCGACCGCGAATCAGAAACTTCTGCATCCAGACACGAAACTGATGCCAGCAAAGATTGATCGCGATCACCATGATCACCAGCGCGATGAATTTGCGTGAGCAAACAACTTTCAGAAACGACTGAGGCGACACGGCATCACCCACCGTGTCGCTCCGTTGGTCGCCTGACGTGGCTTGGAGGTCTTGATTCCATAGCGAGATCAACCAGAGAATTGCCCACACGACACCGATGGCGCCAACGATCTGAAAGGCAGGTCGCCAGCTTCCGGGTCGATCGTCAACGACCAGCGATTTAATAATGAGCGGTGTCACCATCGCCCCGATCGCGGTCCCACTTTGTAAGACACTGTTGCCAAGCGTTCGTTTGGACGAGGGAAGCAATCGCTGCGTCGTCTTCAGAGCGCAGGGCCAATGCCCGGCCTCAAACAACCCCAACAGCAAACGGCAGGCGAGTAACCCGGAGAAGGTGGTGACGAGACCTGTCGCAAACCCCATCGTCGACCAGAGCAACAGCACGATCGGGTACAGCCACTTCACATTTGTCCGGTCTG
>DASYEA010000891.1:0-3402 GCA_036499265.1 Schlesneria sp.
TGAAGAACCAGTTGATTGGAATGGAAGCCAGCATGGCCAAGCCACCCCAACTGGTCGTGACCAATGCGGCTAACAGTGTGCTGCTGGCCCGGAGCTTTGAGCCAGATTGACTGTTCAGAATATAGAGTGCCGGTAGAGGAATTCCCCAAGCCAAGCCCGCCCCCAACGTACAGGCCAGTCCTTTCTTGATGACATCGTGGACATCACGACTCAGCCCCATGGTCATGCCATACGTCATGGTTCCGAGAATCGCGGTCGCCATCAGCGACCCCCAGACCCACCAGGGATACTGCATCTGTTTCGCATCCCAACGAGCTGCGAATTCTTCGGGTTCTCGCAAGGCCAGTCCCACGTGGGCCACTCCTGATTGCAACTGTTCACGAAACATGAAGGATCCCCTGATCAGGTCTGAGCGAAGGCACGCGACATGGCCGAGAGTACGACCGCACGCAATCGCAATGATTAACTGTTTGCGATTAGATTTCTGGCGATCGCGCGGCAGACGGGCTTGAGGGCCGGAGGTTCAATCGTGGGATAAATGGCCCGCGTCGGAATCGGCTCTTGGAACGGCGCGAAGTCGTCTTGAGGTTGGCACGGCCCGGATAGTTCGAATTTGGTCCACCAAACTCATTGTCAATTCGATTTACATTGAAACTAAACTCGCGGACGCTGCCATTGCGGGGCTTTTCGCCCATCGATACAACAGGCCAATGTTGAAGGAGCCGAACGATGTCGTGAAAAATGATGGTTTCACTGACCAGTGGGTCAACTCCATCAAGAAGAGTCACCCCTTTTTCTTGGTACCGAAAAGGAGATGCGTGGAGCTGACGCGAGCAATTGTTCCCACAAATCTTGCCAAGTTCGTGTGGTGACTTCCAACAACGGCGGCATGCGGTAGTTACGACAGGAAGAACGATCGATGGGTCCGTTTCTTTTGCTCAACGCTTCGTTGGTTGGCTTCTTCGGTTTCGCTGCTATTTACCATCTGATCCTCTGGACGACATCCAGACGCGAGATCCTGCTGGCTGTCTTTAGTGTTGATTGCGCCCTGCGAGCGGTGTCGTGCGGAATCGCGATGGGACTGGCTACATCCACGAACATCGTAGACGCTCAGGGAAACCTCTACGGACGAATTGCGTTCGGCCTGCTCATCATGCTCACCTGGCTGTGGAGCGTGTCGCTCATCAGTGAGATTCCGGCTCGCTGGTTCATGTGGCCAGTGTCCATTGCACTGCTACTGGCGTTCCTGATTCATGTGTTTGTTGTACCGCTGAATTCCACCGTCTTGTCATTAGGTCAGTTCCGGCTGTTTTGGGGTGAGACAATCACGAATCCCAAACTCGGCTCGCCGGGATGGGGGATCGCCGTACTTTCTGCAGTTGCGATGTCAATCGAAGTCTTCGCCCTCTACTGCGGATGCTACATGTGGAAGAAGGATCGTCTGGGCGCATCGTTGATTATCCTGGCCGCTCTCGCGCTCGTCATGTTGCACATTACTGACATCTTGAGGGCGCGTGGCATCCTTGAACTTCCCTTCATCGGAATCATCGGGCAAGTGATCTGGGCCGGGATGATCGGCATGGTGATCGGACGCAGAAACAATCGCCTGCATCAAACGATTGTCTCCAGTGAGCAACGATTCCGTGGAATCTTCGATCAGACTCTGCAGTTCATCGGATTGATCAGCACGGACGGACGTGTCATTGAAGCGAACCGCCCGGCCCTGGAATTTGCCGGAATTCGCGCCGAGGACGTGATTGGCAAACTCTTCTGGGAGACTCCTTGGTGGGCGCATTCGCCTGTCCATCAAGAGCGATTGCGACATGCGATTCAAGACGCGGCAAATGGAAAAGTGGTTCTCTTTGAAGCATCGCACCCCCGTCACGATGGAAGCATTGCGTACGTCGACTTCTCTTTGAAGCCTCTACGGAACGCGCGCGGTGAAGTGACGATGCTGATCCCGGAAGGGACCGATGTCACCGAACGCAAGCTGTCACAGGATGTTCTTCAGCGCCGCGTGACGGAATTAACGATCCTGAGTCAGATCGGCGTCATCTGTTCTGAAGCGAGCAGTGCCGATGCGGTGCTGGAACGAGTCACTCCGGTAATCGCCGGAATCGGATTTTCACACAACTGCGGATTTTTGATTCTGGATCCGATCCGTCAAGTCCTTGTCACACACCCCTCGTTCATTATGTCCGATCCTTCAGGTGGAAGACCGGACAAGCCACTCGGGGCAGCCATCACTGGCGAGGTGGCGATGACAGGCAAGCCTCGTCGAGTGCGCGACGTTACCAAAGAGCCAGGCTATGTGGCTGCCGATTCTCGTACGCGATCGAAGCTATGCCTGCCCATGCGCATCGAATCGAACGTGGTGGGCGTATTGAACGTTGAGAGTGAGGATCTGGACGCCTTCACGGCCGCAGACGAACAACTCTTGAGTACCGTTGTGGATATCGTCGGTAATGCCGTAGAGCGGTTACGGGCTCAAGAAAAAATCCGTGAGAATCAGCAGTTCTTGAGTTCGATCTCTCAGGCGTTTCCCAACTGGATCTACATTTTTGATTTTGATGCCACTGGCATCGTCTATTCGAATCGCTCGATCTTGGGCGACTTGGGTTACCCTTCGACCGGGGCGACCGATCAAGGTCCGTTGGAGATGTTTGCGGCACACATGCCGCAGGAAGAAATGCCCCATCTTGCGCGGCTGCTTGAAGAGTGGAAGCAACTTACTGATGGTGAACTTCGCGACGACAAATATTATCTCTGCCATGCAGACGGCACGATTCATTCGTTTGAGGGCCGCGAAATCGTCTTTGCTCGTCGCGCCGATGGATCCGTGCGCCAAGTGCTGGGGGCTCTTTCCGACATCACGACGCGGGATCGGGCAGAGCAATCGTTAAGGCAAAGTGAGCAGCGATTTGCTCAGTTCATGCTGCACTTGCCGGGGCTTGCATGGATCAAAGATTCTCAAGGTCGGTACGTCTATGCGAATGATGCCGCTGTGAAAGTCTTTCGGATGTCGCGGGAGCAATTCTATGGCAAGAAAGACGATGAGGTCTTTCCGCCAGGGACCGCGGCGCAATTCAAGGAAAGCGATCGACAGGCCCTGATCCGTGAATCGGGGATGCAGACAATCGAGAGTCTGGAGTTCGACGACGGATTGATCCATCACGTCATCTCCAGCAAGTTCGCATTGCCTTTTTGCGACGGTAATCCAACCACAGTCGGTGGAATTGCGATCGACATCACCGAGCGGAGGCGTGCTGAGGAAACATTGCGGGAGAGTGAAGAGCGATTCCGAGCACTCGTGGAACATGGGTTCGAGGGAATCAATATCGTCGACAGCCAGGGGATTTTGATCTATGCCGGTCCAGGGAACAAATCGGTACTGGGATACTC
>DASYEA010000892.1:0-3614 GCA_036499265.1 Schlesneria sp.
TTCTGGCCGGCCGTCATGTTCGTCAGGCGCTGTCCTTGCCGAATCGACTCGGGTAAATTTTCCCCTTTGCGTTTCTCCAGCCCGGGTTTGTGATCGAACAACTCGATTTGCGACGGGGCACCCGACTGGAACAGGAAGATGACTCGCTTTGCTCGTGGGGCGAGTTTTGACAAGTCCGGAACCGCCGGTGACTCGTCAGCGAGTAGCGATCCCAACGCGGTCAGGCCCAACGCGCCACCGGTTCCAGCCAGAAATGCGCGACGAGACTGGCGATGCATCAGATCGGCGAACGAAGGGAACATCACAGTTTCCTCGGGCAAGGGAGGTCATCAAGACAATAAGTTGGTCAGGGTTTCGCAACAAACTCGTCGATATTGAAGATCACGCTGGCCGTGGCGGTGTAGGCAGCAAGTTCGAGAGGGTTGAGCGACGTATCAGCCACGGTTTCCCCTAATTTCAGCAGGTGTGCGGCTTGGGCAGGGTGTTGCTGATAGGCCTGGCGGCGGCGTTCAAAGCCGTCGACCAGAACTTTCAGTTCGCGATTGTCAGGGTCACGAGAGAGGACTTGACGAAAGGCAAAGGTGAGGCGTGATGGAGCTGACGCGCCTCCTTCTTTCATCGCCAGTTCGGCCAGCGCCCTCGCCGCTTCGACATACGTGACATCGTTCATCAGGTTCAATGCTTGCAGGGGTGTATTGGTGCGCGGCAGGCTGACGCGACAGGCTTCTCGCGGTGAGGCGTCGAAGATGGCGAGGGCCGGGGGTGGGACTGTGCGTTTGCGGAAAGTGTAGATCCCGCGTCGATAAAGATTGGGGCCGTGATCCTGAACGTAAATGGCGAACGGTCCGGGGACCGCTTCGGCACTGAGTTCCTCCCAGATCCCCGCGGGTTGATACGGCTTGACGCTGGGACCGCCCACTGTTTCGACCAGCAGGCCACTCGATGCCAGCGCGGCATCGCGAATCATCTCGGCGGGGAGGCGAAAACGTGGGCCGCGGGCCAGCCAACGGTTATCGGGATCGCGAGGTTCGTTGACGGCTGAAGATTGTCGATAGGTGGCCGAGGTCAGCATATGTCGCAAGGCTCGTTTCAGGTCCCACCGATCGGCAACCATCATAGTTGCGTCGCCGGAGAATTCGAGCGCTAGCCAATCGAGAAGTTCGGGATGACTTGGCGATTCGCCTTGCGTGCCGAAGTCTTCGGCGGTCTTCACCAGACCAACGCCGAACAGCGATTGCCACAGGCGATTGACGGTGACGCGCGCGGTGAGCGGGTTGTCGCTCGAGACTAACCAACGGGCGAGGTCGAGACGATTGAGCGACTGACCGGACTTCGGCACAGCTAACTTCGGTGCAGGCAGCGATGCGGGCAAAGCCGCTTGGACTTGCTCACCGGGCTTATCATATTCGCCGCGTTTGAGCACGAAGGAATCGCGTTGCAGGCGGTCTTGCATCACCATTGTGGTGGGGATGGTCGCGAGATAATCGTCGAACTTCTGTCGCGACAGCAGCAACATTGCTCGGGCAGACTGCTCAGATTTGGGTGCGTACTCTGCCAGATAACACTCGCGGAGCTTCTGCAGTTCGGGTCGTGGAATCTGGTCGTCGATCGGCCGAGCCGCAATCTGCGAGATCGGGTAACGAGCTGCCAGGGCAATTGCAGATTCCGCCGTCAGTCGTCCGCGATAGGTTCTCAATTCGTCGATCGCGCCCTTAAAGGGAGCGGCACTTCCACCAGCACCAATGCACAGTGGCAGCTTTACCTTGATCGGGTTGCTGAGCAGATCCGTGATCACCTTCAGCTCGGTCGATTCACCATTAATTCGTATCGCGACGCCCCGCGCAGCACTTGATCCGTCATATGAGACGAACAGGTGCGACCACCGGTCGACCGGGAGTGCGGCCGCCGTTTCCACTCGAATCAGATCGTCCAGAATTCGCCCCGAGAACAGTACCTGCAGATGCCCATTGGCTTCGCGGCGAAGTTCGTAACCTCGAGAGGCATTGTCATGATCCATGCGCGCCAGGATGGTCATTGCTTTCGAGCCCGTCGGTTTGACCCAGCAAGAGATTGCTAACGATTCGTCTTCGGCGAAGTCGCCGGCTTCCTGAGATTCAATCCAGCGATCGCCATCCAATGCAGCCGCTTGTCCGAAACACCCCTCTGCGAACGTAGGGCGTCCATGCTTCCAGACGAAATCGTTTGGTGCGAATGGTTGGCCATCATTGGTCGTCATCACAACTCGACTGTCACCATCAAATTCAAACTTCGCATCAAGCTTTTCCGAAACACTCCAATCACGGTGCGAGCCTTGAGACCGGATCGACGCGGCCATCGCGGCAATTCCCTTATCAATCTGCGGAGCGAGGGCATGCCAAGCGGATTCGGCTGCATCGCGTTCCTGCTTCAACGCGGTCAGATGCCGCTGCTGCTCGTGTGTTGGTGCGGGCAGATAGGGCATCGAGTTGTCGTTGCGAATGTACTTGCCAGGTTCCGGAACCTGGTTGAAGAAGGCAAACAATTGGTAGAAGTCTCGCTGGCTGATCGGATCGTATTTGTGATCGTGACAGCGGGCGCAGCCGATGGTCAGGCCGAGCCAGACGGCGGATGTCGTTTCGACACGATCTACGACATATTCGACGCGGAACTCTTCGGGGATGATTCCCCCTTCAGCATTGCCACGATGATTGCGATTGAATCCCGTGGCGATCAGGCGGGCATTTGCAATTGGTGACGTACTGGCAGTCTGCTCTTCGATCAGGTCACCAGCGAGTTGATCGATCGTAAATTCGTCGAATGGTTGATTCTGATTGAATGCTTCGATTACCCAGTCACGCCAGCGCCACATGAATCGGGGTCCGTCGGTCTGATAGCCGTTCGTGTCGGCGAAACGCGCGGCATCGAGCCAATTGAGGGCCATACGTTCACCGTAGCGGGGCGAGGCCAACAAACGGTCGACCAGTTTTTCGTACGCGTCAGGAGAGCTATCGGCCACAAAAGCAGCAACATCATCGCGCGAAGGAGGCAAGCCGGTCAGATCGAGAGTGACGCGGCGAACAAGCGTTCGTCGATCTGCTTCGATGGAGGCAATGAGTCCTTCCTGCTGCAGCCGAGCCTGAATAAAGCTGTCGAGAGGCTGATGGGTGAGGGGGGATTGCGTGCTGACGGGCGGTGTAACTCGCTGAGGCGGAATGAACGACCAATGTGGCTGATATTCGGCTCCGGCATTGATCCAACGCCGGAGTAAATCGATTTCGGCGGGGGAGAGCTTCAAGTTCGACTTCGGCGGTGGCATCTGCAAATCGGGATCAGTGGAGACGACTCGCAAGTAGACTTTGCTTTGCTCGGCTCGGCCCGGAGTAATCGCTTGAGATCCTTCGTGAACAGCGATCGCCGATTCACGTTGATCGAGACGTAGCCCTGCTTGTCGCTTGGCTGAGTCTGGGCCGTGGCAGACAAAACACTTGTCGGACAGGATCGGACGGATGTCTCGATTGAATTCGACTTGGGGAGCTGGCGGTTCCTCGGCGCTCATGCTTTGCAGGCAGGCGAGGACGAATCCCGCGAGAAGGTAACCGCGCATAGGAAGTCGAGCCATGGGGAGAATCTCTGGG
>DASYEA010000893.1:0-2878 GCA_036499265.1 Schlesneria sp.
AGCGATTTCGAGCAGCTTATTCGTGTTTTTCCAGACGACGTTTCGCATATAGCCGCCGGGGCCTTGCACTTTGACCGCATGCTGACGCGTCTGCACGTAGTTGCGAAATTGTTCGTTCTGCATCACCTTAGCAGCCAGCAGAATCTGATCGTTGGCAGTCGACAAGTGATTGTTGTCGGGCAGTCCATGGGGATTCGCATAATGCGTCTGCTTCATTCCGAGTTCTTTCGCAGTGCGATTCATTTCGGCAACGAATCGCGCTACGGGCTTCGCAGAATCCGTGGAGTCGCCTTCAGGGGCAAAGCGTGGACCTGCGAACTCGGCCAAGGCGGTGGCGGCGTCGTTTCCGGATGGCAGCATCAATCCGTAAAGCAGTTCTCGGACAGTGACTTTCTCGCCGGTCTTTAGACCTGATGTACTGCCTGGCGTGCGATCGGCGGTCGAGGAGAACGTGACGGTTTCATCGAGCAGCTTGGAATCACTCGCTGCTCCTCGCAGAATCAGCCACGCGGTCATGGCCTTGGTTGTGCTGGCAAAGTCGCGGCGTTCGTCCCCTTTGTCGTGCCACAGGATTCGCCCCGTTTTCGCGTCGCCGATCGCCCAGGCGTTAGCTGTCACAAACGGGGGCCCGACGATCGGATCGGCGGGCTGAACGGGGAGGACCTCTTTATTGATCGCCTCGGGATCTACTGGCGATTCCTCATCAGCCATGACCAACGGGCCGAGCGCTTTCCAGGTCTCGGCGCTGACGACCCCTGTCGGCGGCAGGTTCTGCGATCGCTGATACGCCGTGACGACTTGCTTGGTCGACGGGCCGAAGTCACCGTCAATCGACAATTTCGAACTGCTGAATCGCTTGTTCAATGTCCGTTGTAACGCTTCGACCAGTTCGCCCGAGGCACCAGGCGCCAATTCCTTTGGTGACGCATCGGCAACCGTTTCGTCCTGCTGATTAAAATGCTGATAGACGATCCGAGCGATTTCGGCCGACAGCAGGACCGCGGCATTGTCGTCAGCCCAACGCTGGTCCTTGTTGTTGGATGTCAGCACGCAGACCGCGATATGACCGGAAGGAGATTCGATGATTCCCGCCACAGTTCGCGACGCGTTGACCGATCCCGTCTTCAGGGCGACTTTAGTCTCTTTCGGGAGGAACCTGGTCAAACGTAGCTTGTCGTCGCAAGCCAACAAGTGATCGTACATCTTTTCAGAAGCTTCGACCGAGACCAGTTCCTTCCTGTCGAGTTTCGCCAGCAGCCGAACCATCTCGTTCGCGGTGGTACTGCCCAGGCCAAACTGCTTGCTGCGTTCCGGAGCGATCGATGTATCACCGCGAAAGACTTTGGAATGCAGTCGCGTGTGAGGGTAATTCCATTTCGTCATCAGGTCCGAAGTGGCAGGCAATCCGATCTGATCGAGCACCAGGTTGGTCGCCGTGTTGTCCGAGTAGACGATCATCAATCGAATCGCATCTCGCAGGGACAACCGGGTTCCCGCGGAGAAGTGCTGAGTCAGAATGCCGGAACCCGGGACCTTGTCCTGTTCCTTCACTTCGATAGCCGCGGTCAGATCGACCTTGCCGTCAGCAGCCAATTGATAGGCGGCAACCATCGCAGGAAACTTGATCAGACTCGCTGTCGGCATCGGATCGTCGCCGCGATGCGCGAACTCAGCCCCGGTCTTCAAGTGCTTCACCGCCACACTGACGGTTCCTGCGTGTCCTTCAATGGCCGGACGTAGCAATTCGGCCAGCCGCGCATCGCTGTCGGCTCGAGCAGGTCTGGCGGACGCGGTGAGGAGGACCAGTACGGCTAGAATCGGGCGAAGGACGCTCACGGGAAACCCTCGTTTCAGCAGGCAAAGATCGGCGATGAGACCAGAGTCGCCGGTCGGCTGGCAGCATCAAATCTGGCAGTCCGTGACGGAAAAATCGGCTTCGGAATTCCGCCTGCGATGACTGGTCGGCTGGTCGTCAATTGAGAAGCGGGCAGAAGGTGTGCGGTCATCGTGGGCTTTCTGTTTCCTTACGATTTGGCAGAGTTTGTCAGTCCATGGCAGGGTTTTCGGGGGGGGGAGGGTATCTCTCGCGGAGGCGCGGAGCGGAATCTGGCAACGCCAATCCAGTTCGGCGCTGGTCTCCTGACCCCGTCGAAACGGCCGACCGGAGGTCTCCAGTTTTGCAGGGCGTTTTTGGCTGCTGTTTCTGTGTCAGAGAAGAGGAGACCTGCGGTCGCGCGTTCCGACGGGGTCAGGAGACCCACGCCGAACAGAGATCTTGCTTGTTGACGGTTAGTTACCATGCGATCAAAGGCTCCTTTCTACGTGCAGACAGTGTCGGCCGGGTTGACTGTTAATCCGTGCGAAGTTGCATGGTTTAGTTGTATCGTGACCCTGCAATGGTGTGCGGAGTTGTGTGTAGCTGGGCCAGCGGGCTTACCACCCGCCACTCAGGGAAGAGGGGGCCAGCGTTGCGTATGTCGTTGTCGTTTCAGGAACAGTGCCCTCTGAACTTCCGCTAAGAGAGCGTCCCAGGGGCGTACCCGCTGTTACGGAGCACCTGCGAATATCGTCGTGGTGATAATTGAGCCGTTTCTGGTACGCTGATCAAGATGGCATTTGGCAATCTGTGAATCTTTGTTCGAAGTACTCACTGGCCGTGACTGACAGATTTTGACACCCACGGACAAATTGTGACAATGGGTGACAAAAAAGGCCTGTTTTTGCCCGTTTCCCTCAAAAAAACACCGATTTTGGCAGGTACTATTTCGCTGGCGACGAGACTGTGCCTATCGGCCCGAAAGATGCTCCTGCATGGGCGGTTGACGGTCCTGCTCGCATCAAGATTGATGCGAGCGGGACCGAGTCGTATTCGAATTGC
>DASYEA010000894.1:0-4961 GCA_036499265.1 Schlesneria sp.
AAGGTGGCCTGGACGCGACTGCCGCCCATCGGCCTGGGGCGGCGTCGCGAAGGGACGTTTCGCTGGGCAATGAGTCAAGATTGGACCTTAGACCTGGCGTCAATGTCGACGTAGCCGCTTCTGTCGGCAACCTCCAGTCCGCGTCATCAAGAATTGTCAAGATTCTGACGTGGCAATCGGCTTTGGCATTCGTTCTGCTACGTCGCCTTCCGATGCTGGTAGAGGAAACAAAAATGCGATGTTTCCTCGAACAGTACCGAAACGACTCGCACTCAGGAATGACAATCGCCGATGACGCACCCCGCTCTGCTTCCCGACGATGAAGCCAACGCCCGTCTGACCGAATTAGTCTCTCCCTCGAATTGGACGAATCCAACACCGACCGGTCGCTATCACCTCGTCGTGGTCGGAGCGGGACCGGCAGGCTTGCTGACAGCCGCGCGGGCCGCGGAGTGCGGTGCCAAAGTCGCCTTGATCGAACGCGATCTAATGGGCGGCGACTGTTTGAACGTCGGCTGTGTTCCTTCGAAAGCGCTGATTGCGGCTGCCCGCGCCGCCGCTGCAGTCCGGCAAGCGGCCCAATTTGGAATTCACACGACCCCGCCTGAACCGGATTTTGCCGCAGTCATGCAGCGGTTACGACGATTGCGATCAGAGATCGCTCGTAACGATTCGGTCGCCCGATTCACGTCGTTGGGAGTCGATGTCTTTCGGGGAAGTGGCAAGTTCTCGGGGCTGGACTCGATCGAAGTCGGTGGCCGGACATTGAGATTCAAGCGAGCTGTTATTGCCACTGGAGCCCGAGCGACGAAGCCAGAGATTCCCGGTCTCGCCGACGTGGGCTACCTCACCAATGAGACGATCTTTTCATCGACCGAGCTTCCAAGACGATTGGCCGTCATCGGCGGTGGTCCGCTCGGCTGTGAGATGGCGCAGGCATTCGCTCGCCTTGGCTCGGAAGTGACACTCATCGAAAGGACAGATCAGCTACTTGGTCGCGAAGACTCAGCGGCAGCCACCATCGTTCAAGCCGCTCTGGAACGAGACAGCGTTCGAGTTCTCCTCGAAACGGCGGTGAATTGCGTCCATCTGGGAGAATCAAGGCTGGACCGAACTCTGGAACTGATACATCCCGAATCCGCCGTCGTGAAGCTGAGCGTCACCGTCGATCAAATCCTCGTTGGGGCCGGTCGAACTCCGAACGTTGAGGGGCTGAATTTGCCAGCCGTTGGTGTCGCGTTCGATTCCCAGCAGGGAGTCACCGTTAACGATCAATTGCGTACGACCAATCCGCTCATCTTTGCCGCAGGCGATGTCTGTTCGCCGTTCAAGTTCACTCATGCGGCTGATTTCATGGCGCGAGTCGTGGTTCAAAATTCCCTCTTTCGCGGACAGGCCAAAGTCAGCGCGCTGACGATTCCCTGGTGTACCTATACCAGTCCCGAAGTGGCTCAAGTCGGCCTGACTGAACAGACCGCTTACGAGCACGGCATCGCAATCCAAACGTTCACACAACCACTGGAACAGGTCGATCGCGCGATCCTGGAAGGAGCCACCGAAGGGTTCGTGAAAATTCACGTCAAGGCCGGGACGGACAAGATCGTCGGAGCGACCATCGTCAGTGAACATGCCGGAGAAATGATCGGTGAAATCGTGCTGGCGATGTCAAACCATATCGGCCTGAAGCGGCTGGCGAGTACCATTCACCCCTATCCCACGGTCGCAGAAGCCATTCGCAAGTGTGGCGACAGTTTCAACAAGACGCGGTTGACACCGCTGGTGAAGTCATTGTTCTCAAAATGGCTGGCTTGGACGCGCTAGATGGCTCCTCGGAGAAACATCATTTTCGGTGCCACTGGCGACGGCTTTGCGTCGCCAGTGGCTTGCCGATGTATCGAAGAGTAAACAATCTGTACTGACGCTGAATGTGACGTACGCTCGTCACAGCGATCGCAGCGACGCGAAGACACTGGTGGCCCAGAACCGCCACCGGTGGCACCCAACCTGAATTGCAAAACGAACAGCTTTGCGCGCGGATAATTAGATACTTGCGCAAATTCTTAAGAACTCGCGCGAACGTGCTGTTCCGCCATGGCAGTGAATCCGGATGAAGACTCGCTGCGCATGACTGACAGAGTTCGAGGAGGGTCGCAGTACGGACAGACTTCGCTGTAGATCACTTTACTGCACTTCGCGCATTCATGAACTCCGTACACGGGGATCTCGGCAGCGACCCGTTTATGGATGAAGAAGCCGAAGACGAAGATCGTGAAGGCGGCCATAATCACTGTCGGGGCAAGCTGATGAGCGCCGAACAGCACGAACAACGTGACGATGATCGACACGCAGCAGATCGAATACAGAGCGACATCCGTCATCCGGGCGCGATTGTATTGGGCCGCAGCCAGATCGTCGTTTAGGCGTCGCCCCAAGATATTTCGCAGCACTTCGATCTTATGATCTTCTATCGATTTCGCGGCGGCGGTCGCTCCCACGGCTCTCAACAATCTCTGAGCGCTGTCGTGAACTCGATAGCTGTCATCGTCGTTAAACTGATCCTGATGGGCCCAGCGGTTGCGGAATTCCCGCAATTCGCTGACCAGGCTGCGTTCTGCCAGCCCAAGCTTGTTCCGGAACACGGAATTCCACTGATCCCACATTACAGTCAATAGCGCCTGAGCATCCCACTTCCCGCTTTGCATTGCGGTCGTGGAATGGCCGCGAAACGAGGTCCGCGCAGTCTCTTCCCAATTCGCACCGTAGGTGTGATGCATTTCCTGTTCAAAGAATGGAAGTAGCCCGCTGGTGAGCGTAGCTAACACGATTCCGATTCTTTGCTGGTTGCTTTGCACGATATCCCCGCGCAGCAAGTGAATCACGCGGCCCGCGTGCAGTCCACCAACTGGCATCGTGCATTCTAGATAGGCAACCACGGCAAACTGTATGGGCGTTCCACTCACTCGACGCGGTTTTTTCGACACACAAATTACGAGGCGAAACAATCGACCGAGCCGATAGAACCGTCACAATCGGACGCGCGCAAGACGCCGGCACTCGATGCACTCAACTCGTTACGCCAACAGGTCTTTCACGACTTCGCCATGCACGTCCGTCAATCGGAAGTCACGACCTGCATAGCGGTATGTCAACTTTTCGTGGTCGAATCCCAGCAGATGCAACATCGTCGCGTGAAGATCGTGGACCCCGACTTTCTTCTCGACCGCTTTGAAGCCGAATTCGTCGGTGGCTCCGTGGACGTAGCCTCCTTTGACACCGCCGCCGGCCATCCAGCAGGTAAATCCGTGATGGTTGTGGTCGCGACCATTGATCTTGCCCGCGTTCGCTCCGGGGGTCGGAAGCTCGACAACCGGCGTCCGACCAAATTCGCCACCCCATAGCACCAGAGTTTCATCAAGCAGACCGCGTTCTTTCAGGTCGGTCAGCAGTGCCCCGATCGCCTTATCGCATTCGCCCGCCAGTCGGCGATGATTGACTTCCAGGTCATCGTGGTTATCCCACGGTTGCCCTTCCCCGTGCCAGAGCTGTACGAAACGGACTCCGCGTTCAATGAGTCGGCGTGCGATGAGCAACTGCCTGGCCTGCACACTTGTCCCGTACGCTTCCTGGACGTGCTTGGGCTCGGCCTGAATATTAAAGGCGTCCGTCGCTTCCATCTGCATCCGGTAAGCGAGTTCAAACGAATGGATTCGCGATTCCAGAGCCGACTCGTTGCCACGTTGATCTGCGTGTCGGCGGTTCAACTCCTGCAACAGATTCAGTTGCCGACGCTGCTCGCCGCTGCCGATCTGATCGTTCTTGATATTCTCAATCAGCTTTTCGATCTGCTGATGCCGTGTATCGATATACGTCCCTTGATAGACCCCCGGCAGGAACGAAGATCGCCAATTCTGGGCGCCCGTAATTGGCAGCCCATTCGGACACATGGCGATAAACCCGGGCAGATTCTGGTTCTCAGTCCCCATGCCATAGGTGACCCATGAGCCGAAGCTGGGACGCGGCAAACGGCCATCGCCACAATTCATCAGCATCAGAGACGGTTCGTGGTTCGGCACTTCGGCATGCATCGACCGAATGACACAGATGTCATCAATGTGCTGAGCTGTGTGATGAAACAGTTCGCTGACTTCGATTCCGCTCTGGCCATACTTCGAAAACTTGAACGGCGACGCCAGTGCGGCCCCGGTTTTGCGCTCGGTCGGCAGGTTCGAAGTCGGCAGGCTCTGGCCATTGTATTTGGTGAGCGACGGCTTCGGATCGAATGTGTCGACGTGCGATGGCCCACCATTCAGGAAAATATGAATGACATGCTTCGCCTTCCCGCCGTACTGAGCAGGTCGCGGCGTCATGGGCGAGGTCGATCCGGGTGCCGCATCAGCCCCCTGCCCCAGCAAGCTCGCCAATCCCAGACTACCAAGTCCGGTACCGGCCCTGTTCAAGAACTCACGTCGTGTCGCTGGAAGAGTGAGATATTGATGAAGGTTCATTGTCGTCTCTGCTTTCTTAGCCCGCTTTAAGTCTCTTCTTCAGCCTTCAACGGGTCACTCAATCCGCAAACCAGAACTCATTCGTCAGCAACAGCGTTTGAGCCAATCGATCCCAGGGCGACTGCTTCTCCGTCGGTGTCGTCTGCGCTTCGGCCACAAATCGCAGCGCCAGCTCTCGCTCTTCCGAAGAGGGCTCGCGAGACAAAACACGGCGATACATCTGCGACAGCCGCACGCCGTCGTCACCTGCACCGACCTGGCTTTCAGCTGCAACCCGTCGTGCCTGCTCGATGACGAATGGTGAATTCAGCGCGAACAGTGCCTGCTGAGGCACCGTCGTGTTTGGGCGTTCTGGAGCACTGGCGTCGACATCGGCGAAATCAAACGCCCGGAAGACACCCGGCAAATCGTTCCGATTCACAAACGCGTAAATCGTGCGACGCGAATTGTTCGGGT
>DASYEA010000895.1:0-1601 GCA_036499265.1 Schlesneria sp.
TCGACCTTACTCGCCTTGCGTCCAGCGCGACGAACGTGAACTTCTTGCAGACGATCACGGTCCGTCTTCCACAGCCAACCGAACTGCAGCCAACGGTCGGTATCATTCGCCTCAGTGAAGTCGACGAGTCGAGCGGCATCATTGGAGTCCTCAACGCCCGGCTTATCGGTCAACCGGTGTAGCAGGAGCTGCGCTGATTGCGCCCGTGTCTGCCGCAACGTGTCATCATCATTCAGATCCAGTGCCTCATGAAGCTCCTGACGAACCAGATCTCGGCGAGCGTTCTCATACCTGGCGGCTGACTCCAGAACCTGATCTGCGCCGATAAGGTCGATCGTTTCCAGCTCGCGCAGGCGAGTCGAAAGTACCCCCGGCGGATTGACAGCGCCATCAGGTACGACCGTAAATCGTGGATCGTCCAGTTCCAAGCGGCCGTCGAATACCACCTGGTATGTCGAACGATTTACAGCCGCGACATCCTGGCCGGCATTCGCCGCCGTCCCCGCCCACATGGCGGCCCCTTGAGTCAGGCTCAGGTATTCGTTTTGCGATTCTTCAGAAGGGGGGGAGCTGCTAAGTAGCTTCAAGCGATTTCGATCACTCCACGTCGGAGCCAGTTCCAGGCTTGGTGCGATCTGCCATCCGACTTGCGGCAACTGACTCTGGGCAGCTGCGGGCAACACCACAACAACCTTGTCTGCCGTGACACTCTTCACCAGCACGGTCAGTTCCGGCTGAATTGGCGGATCGTTCTGATGTTCGGTTGGGACCAGCGTTCCATAATCGACGGTCGTCAAATCGGCCCTACGGAACAGCATCCGGTCGCCAGCAGCGACCTCAGACGCAGGTACTGTCAGCGTCCATTCATCCGGTGACGCCGTCGGTGCCACCGCGGTGATGGACTTCCATGCGGCGAGCACCACAGCCACGCGTTCGACTTCCTGTTGGTAGTGAACGCCACGTTGGTCCGTCGGTCGCGGATCGATTGAGAACCATGTGCCGCCGAAAGCGTTCGCTTGTCCCGCAGGAAGGTTGAGACCGGTAATGTCGATCGCGATGGTCTCGCCATCGGAATCTTTCGTGAGTTTCCAATCCCCATTCAGCTTGGCGAGACTCGCATCGCCAATGGTTCCTCGCGCGCTGAAGATGCGAATGGAACTATCTTTCTTCAGCCAGATCCCTTTTGCGATCAGTACGGCTTCGGTAGGTGACGTGACCAGCAACCCATCAAGCGTTGACATCTGGGGCGTCAGCCAGAGAGTGTCGTCTTGGGGCAGCAGCAATGAAATGCCGACGTTGCTGCCGTCGTTGAGTTCTCGGCGATAATGCAGCCAGCGCTCTGTCTGCGGCGCTGCCGCGTCATCGTGAGCCACAGCCGTACCTGCTTCATGAGCTTCACCGGCCGGTGCCGCACCATCAGGAGAGGCCGCTTCTGCAACATTCTCCACATCGACAAGACCGAGGCCGACATCCTGGGCCGCGGGACCCGCCGCAACATTCGCGGCGCCGACCAATGCGGGACCAGCACCCCCACCGGCGACATTGCCAGAGACACTCTGGGGAGAGGCCGGACTATTCTGCGGAGCGACAGACCCAGGCGA
>DASYEA010000896.1:0-4350 GCA_036499265.1 Schlesneria sp.
ACCATCTCTCTCGGCCACCGTGCTTGCTGTGGTGTCTGAAAAGACCGGCTATCCGACCGAGATGCTGAATCTGGGAATGAGCCTCGATCACGATCTGGGAATCGATTCGATCAAGCGGGTTGAGATTCTCTCGGCGTTACAGGAGCGAGTTGCGAATCTGCCAGCGTTCAAGCCAGACGAGCTTGGATCGCTGCATACGTTGGGTGATGTGGTGGCTCTTGCTGAGGCGCGAAGTGCTGGCAGTGGCGCTGCTGGTTCACCGATACCGCAACCAGCACCGAGTACTCAGTACTCAGTACCTGATTCTCCTTTATCGGCAGGGCAGTTACTTACGCAGCCATCGACACTTGTTCGCAGTATCGTTCGCTCAGAATCGCTGCCTCCGCTGCCCGAACTGCCAATCATTCGCGGTGGGGAGGTCTGGGTTACGGATGATGGTCTCGGTCTGTCGCTGCAGATTGCTGCCGAGTTGACCAAGCGCGGGTTGAAGCCACGGCTGATTCAATTGGACGAACCGGGTGCCACGACGGCCCCTACCCAGTTGGCCGGGTTGATTGTGATTGCACACGCAGAGGGAACTCAGGACCGTCACTTGTGGCGAGCCATCGAGCTCTTGCAGAAGGCGGGCCCCGCGTTGCGTCAGGCTGCAAAAGCCGGTGCCAGCGTGTTTGCGACAGTCGCTCACCTGAATGGACGATTCGGCTTTGAGGGGCAGCAAACTTTGTCCGATCCGCTCTCGGGTGGGTTGGCAGGACTGGCGAAATCGGCGGCTCATGAATGGTCGGACGTGACATGTAAAGCAATCGATGTCTCAAGCGACTGGGGGTCGGCGAACGACGCGGCTGTTCAAATTGTTGATCAGTTATTCCGCAAAGGTCCGGTCGAGGTTGGCCTTTCGCCAAGGGGCGCGACGACGCCGACGGTTGTCGAACAGTCCCTGAGCAACATCAGCGCAGCTGCCTCTGCCATCCAGTCGGGCGATTTGGTGATCGTCAGCGGCGGGGCTCGTGGTGTCACGGCTGAAGCGGCTCTGGCCGCGGTACAGCAGTGGAAGTGCCGACTGGCGATTCTCGGTCGCAGCCCCGAACCTGCTGCGGAACCGGAGTGGTTGCAGGGTGCCGCGAGTGACGCCGAGATCAAGCAGGCCTTGATTCGAAATCTACCCAAGGGGACGTTACCCAAAGAGATTGAATCTCAGTTCCGCCAAGTCCTGGCTGGCCGCGAAGTGATCTCCACGCTGAATCGATTGCGAGCGATTGGTGTCCCTGTGGAATACCACGCCATCGACATTCGCGATCTGGCAGCGGTCCGGCTGCTGCTTCTGCAACTGCAAAATCAACACGGACCGATTCGAGGGGTCATCCACGGAGCGGGCGTTCTGGCAGATCAGCGGATCGAAGACAAAACTCGCGAGCAGTTTGATCGTGTCTATCAGACCAAGGTGACCGGTCTGCGCAACGTGCTTGGTGCGATTCGACATGATCAACTGCGTGTGCTGTGCTTGTTCTCATCATATACGGCTCGCTATGGCCGAATCGGTCAGTGCGACTATGCGATGGCGAACGAAGTTCTCAACAAGCTGGCTCGTCAGTTCTCGATCGAGAATCGGCAGTGTCATGTGGTTTCGTTTAACTGGGGACCATGGGACGGTGGCATGGTGACCGGTGGTCTGAAGAAGTTGTTCGCCGCCGAGCAAGTCGGACTAATCCCGTTAGCAGATGGTGCGAATCTAGTCGTGCAGGAACTATCACAGACGGACAGTCGGCCTGTTGAAGTGCTGGTGCTTGGCAAGAGTGATGCCCCGGCTACCGCACCGTTGATTCCGCAGCCTGCTCCATCAGCGGCGGCTATCGCGAGTGAGTCCTCCAACGAACTCAAGATTGCGTTCGAAAAGAATATCGACGTTCAGCAGTCTCCCTATCTGGAGTCGCATGTCATCGGCGGCAAGGCTGTCGTCCCTGTGGCGATCATCCTGGAGTGGCTGGCTCACGGTGCGATCCACCACAACCCGGGCTTGGAACTAGAAGGCTTCGATGACTTCCGTGTATTCCACGGAGTCAGGATGGATCGCCACGACAAGCTTTTGCTGCGTGTCGTGGTGGCTAAGCCCGTTCGTGTGGGAACTCGTTTTACGATCCGAACCCAATTGATTGGAAGCAGCGCCGGACGCGACACGATTCATGCGGCCGGCAACGTGATCTTGTCGGCGCAGCTTCCGGCAAATCCCGGTTCTCATTTGCAGGTCGCTCGTCAATCCTATTCGCACGAGATGACGACGGCCTATGCGACAAAGCTGTTCCACGGCCCGCATCTGCAAGGGATTGCCGCTGTCGAAGCGTGTTCGCCAGATGGGATTATCGTTGCTTCGAGAACCTCTCCGGCACCTTGGGCCTGGATGCACGATCCTTTCCGCAGTGCTTGGTTGGCCGATCCACTCTCGATCGACGGGGCTCTGCAGGCGGTGATCTTGTGGACTCAGGAGCAACGTGGCATGCCCTGCCTGCCGTGTGCAATCGGCAGCTACCGCCAGTTCCGAAAAGTGTTCCCGACCAGTGGTATCAAGATCGTCGTCAAGGTGACTCAAGCCACCGAGCATACGATTCGAGCTGATATCGAGTTTCTCGATATCCAGGGGACGCTCGTGGCTCGAATGACTGGCTGCGAGAGCGTGGCCGACGCATCACTGGCGAACGCATTCAGCCAGAATCGCCTGGCTTGATCGAGCGAAGCGGCAGGGGCAAGGCACGGACTGCTTTCGCCCCGCCAGCCGGGCGAGTATCCTCGTGCGACGAAGGAAACGACCACTTCGGTTGCCAACTGATTTCGCCTGTCGCGAAGTGATCTTGATAGACCATTGTCACGGAGGATTTCATGGACGCCCGCGTTGCCAAGTATCTCAGCGAAAACGCCGATCGGTTCCTGGAAGAACTGAAAGAACTACTGCGGATTCCGACTGTCAGCGCCGATCCTGTTTGCAAGCCACACATGTTGCGTGGTGCGGAATTCGTCCACCGGCAATTTGCCGATCTCGGTTTCAAGGCCGAGATCGTGCCCACCGCCGGACATCCGATTGTTTACGCCGAATGGCTGAACGCTCCCGACGCTCCGACTGTGATGGTGTATGGCCATTACGATGTGCAGCCCGCCGACCCGCTGGACCTGTGGACAACTCCGCCGTTCGAACCGACAATTCGTGACGGCTATGTCTATGCTCGAGGAGCCACCGACGACAAAGGGCAGATGTTCACTCACATCAAGTCCGCTGAAGCGTGGCTGCGAACGGTCGGCAGTTTGCCGGTGAATTTGAAATATGTGATCGAGGGCGAAGAAGAGGTCGGCAGTAACAACCTGGAAGATTTTCTCAAAGCGAACACGGAACGTCTGAAGTGTGACGTCGCTGTTGTGAGCGACACGAGCCAGTACGCGCCGAATCAACCTGCGATCACGTATGGCCTGCGCGGGATTCTGGCCGTCGAAGTCACCGTGACCGGTCCCTGTAAAGATTTGCATTCGGGGATCTTTGGCGGAGCGGTGGCGAATCCTGCCACGGGGATTGCCCGGCTGATTGCGTCGCTCCATGACGATCAGGGGCGAGTTCGGATTCCCGGCTTCTACGATCAAGTCGTGGAGTTGACCGCAGCCGAACGTCAACAGTTCCGCGACCTTGGCTTTGATGAAGTCGCCTTCAAGGCAGAATTGGGAATTGATGAAGTCGCCGGTGAAGCGGGTTATTCGACCATCGAAAGACGATGGGCTCGCCCAACGTGTGAAGTGAACGGCTTGGTGGGTGGTTACACCGGCGAGGGCCCGAAGACGATCGTGCCGTCGAAGGCCAAGGTCAAAATCACCTGCCGATTGGTGCCTGATCAGGATCCTCACAAGTTGACTGAGGCATTGCATCAGTATTTGAAGTCGCAGTGTCCGCCATCGCTCAAATTCGAATTCGCTAGTTTTCATGGCTGTCCTGCATTTGTGTTCGATCCAAACAGTCCCTACATCGAAGCGGCAGCGGCAGCGGTCAAAGAAGCATGGGGCGTTGATCGCGTGCGATTGATTCGTGAAGGGGGCTCGATCCCGGTGGTGCAGACCTTCAAGGATGTGCTGGGGCTCGATACACTCCTGCTCGGCTGGGGCCTGAATACAGACAATCTGCACAGCCCCAACGAACATTTTACAATTGCAGACTTTCATCGCGGCATCGAAGCCAGTGCCCGGTTGTGGGACAAGCTGGCCGCTATGAAGTCGTAGAGATCGGTTCTTGCAACAGAGGCCCCGGCCTCTGTTGCGATCGTGACGGATACCATCCGTTTCATTTGCAGAATACAGGGACGAAATGCTCGACCTCCAATT
>DASYEA010000897.1:0-2608 GCA_036499265.1 Schlesneria sp.
GATGTCGTAGTGCCGGCAGGACGATCTCGCTGATGTCATCGGGAATCACATACGATCGCCCGGCGAAGGCCGCCTGCACCCGTCCGGCATTCAGCATCGCGATCCCCGCACGAGGGCTGGCTCCCATATAGAAAGCGGGCCATTCGCGAGTTTTGCGAACGATGCTGTTGATGTACGAGATAATCTTCTTGTCGACCGTGATCTGTCGACACTTGGCCTGGATTCGCAAAATTGCTTCGGTGTCGAGCAATCGGTCAACCTGCTGATCGAAGGTCTTTTCCGTAAAGCCCTGGCAATGCAATTGCAGAATGCCGTCCTCCTCCTGGGACGAGGGATAGTCGACGACGAGCTTGAACAGGAAACGATCCAACTGGGCTTCGGGCAGATTGTAAGTCCCTTCCGATTCCACCGGATTCTGCGTGGCCATCACCAGGAACGGCGGGTTCAAGTCATAGGTCGTGCCATCGACGGTGACTCGTCCTTCCTGCATGATTTCCAGCAAGGCCGCGTGCGTCTTGGCTGGCGATCGGTTCACTTCGTCTGCCAGCAGAATCTGCGTAAATACCGGCCCATGTCGGAAGCGAAAATCCTGGATCTTCGTGTCGAACACCGGTTGTCCAGTGATGTCTGACGGCATCAAGTCCGCCGTGAATTGGATGCGTCCAAAATGGCAGCCCAGGATGCGACCCAGCAGCTTCACCAGCAGAGTTTTTCCCAAACCGGGCACGCTCTCGATCAGCACGTGGCCACCGGCAAACAAGGCGATCAGCGTCTGACGAACGAACTCGGTCTGGCCGACATAGATCTTGCCGATCTCGGCAAGGATCGTATCGACCGTCGACTGAACGCTCTCAAAATTCTCGGACTGGATGGCTTCAGTGTCAGCAGGTTGATCCAAGATCTATTCCCTTGTGGAAGTAGCATTGTTATTTAGTGCCGGCGGATTTGTCTGAACTGCGACGCGATTCCGCTCGATGCCAATCGCGTAAGAGTTGACGAGCGAAGGCGGCATCTCGAGTTCGTTGCAGCAGTGCGCCGAGTGCTTCGATATGGCGACCGAATCGAACTCCTTCGGTGTTCATCGCAACTTTGGACCGTCCAAAAATAGGCAGTTTCCACCAGCAAAACAGCGCGAGTGCAAGCAGAGTCTGTCCGAAGATCCAGCCGTGCGGATGGACCTTCAGGAAGTGCCAGATACTAGGACTCTCGGCAAAACTGCCGTCGGACCAGCGCGACGAAAGAGTGACGACGACCTTCCCTTCAGGGAGGTACTTCACAAGCTCTTCGGCTAACTGTCGATTTCCCGGATCCACGAGGCCGCCATTGAGCAGCGGAGCGGCCGAGGCCAGAACGAGCACTTGCTGACCGGTAAAGTACAAATCCTCGGTCAGCAATGATTCGTCGCCGGTCGACCACAAGATGACCGTATCGTCGCTGTGATCGAGTTGTCGATTCAGCGGCCACTTGGCGATCACCTTGATCGGTTCGTCTTCCGTTTCGATATCCACGGGAATCATGTCGGGCTGATTGGTTCGGTCTGCTCGCTTTAGGCCATAAAAGGCATTCTCGGGCTCAAACTCTTTGAACGCTTCCAGCTTCAAGTCTCGTCGAGCACGTTGCATGGATTCATCGGCTGTCGATTTATCTTTGTCCGAGAGTTCGGCCATGCCGGAGACCTGGCGCCAATAGTCGATCTCACAGTCACTGTCGCGAATGACGATCAGTACTGTCTGGATCGTGCTTTCGCGCAGCATCTGCCGGATATTGGCAATTCGATCATTCGGGATCTGATCAAACTCCGATTGGAAGATCACAACAGCATCGACATCCTCTTTCAAACGAGGCGAAATCGCCTGCCAGACCTGGACTTCACGACCGGCGCTCTTCATCAGTTCTACGAAACCGGCGATGCCGTTGATACTCTTTCCCTGAGGATCGAGATAGCTCGTCTTGAGCGTCTCCGCGCAGCCGCACAGGAACAGCGTCAGGCCTATGGCAACGATCGAACGCCCGTTGCGAATGGTACGGTTGATCATTCTGATAATCGTACCCTTTCGAACTGAGTTCGCTGGTTCCACACTTCTTCGAATGATTCGCGAGTAATCTCGAGATGCCCAAAAAACGCATCCTCGAACAACCGAATCGAGTCGCGAAAAACACCCACCAGTTCAGAACAAGAACGCTTGGTCTCAGCGATGTACTGCCGGTTCGTTTTCCCCTTCTGTAACTCGATCATCCCCTGGCGATCAAGCTGCGTCAGTTGCCAACTGTGGTAGAACGTCATCGCCTGCCCATATGCTCCCATCTCCGCCAGCCGATTGGCCTCACCAAGCAGATCGTGAACCCCTCGCGCTGATTTCGGCAGTGCCTCGAGTTGCTCCACATTCACAGTGGTCACCGGTGCAACCACAGTCTCTTTGAGCGGGGGCGTCACATTGTTTCGTAACCATTGAATCAAGGCCATCAGCATCAGCGCGACGATAATCCCCAACACGATCCAGAGTAGGATCTGGATGAATGGGATGGAGACGTGCGGGACACGGTACTCCGGCAGGTCTGTCGGTTTGTTGGGCTTCAGCGACTTGTAGCCATCTTTCGTCGCGTCATA
>DASYEA010000898.1:0-2825 GCA_036499265.1 Schlesneria sp.
GAGTGAAGTTATCACCCAGCAAGGTCGCTTTGCAGTCGCGTTCTAAGAGCAGCCAAGCTCGTTCACCAGCCGAAAACGTCAGCGGATGAACGAGGAAGTTGGACAGATACAGAACGTGCCGTGGATCGGCAATCAGTAACCATTCGCAATCGTCGGGAACAGCATTCCACAGCCGCGTTCGTCGCGCAAGACAACCATCTTTGGTCAGCATGGACTTGATGTTCCCGTTCAAAAGACGAGTGATGACTTCTTAGCAATCAGCAGCGGTGGACGGCATTCGCCGATATCAATGAACGCCCTGGGCACCCAGCCAGCGTTCTGCATCCAGCGCCGCCATGCAGCCTGTCCCGGCTGATGTGATTGCCTGTCGATAGTAACTGTCGGCAACATCGCCAGCCGCAAAGACCCCTTCCACGCTGGTATCCGTGCGGAATGGCTTCGTGTAGACAATGTAACCCATGTCGTCGGTCTGCAGTTGTCCCTTCAGGAAGCTTGTGTTCGGCGTATGGCCGATCGCACAGAACATTCCCGATGCAGCCAGATCTTCTGTCGCGCCGCTCTTGAGATCCTTGAGCCGCACACCCGTCACACCTTGCTTCTCATCACCCAGGACTTCCTCAACACCTGTGAACCACTTCACGGAGATCTTGGGATTTTCCAGAGCGCGCTGGGCCATGATCTTGCTGGCTCGGAACTCACCGCGACGGTGAACGAGATACACGGTCGAAGCAAACTTCGTCAGATAGCTCGCTTCCTCCATCGCGCTGTCACCACCACCCACAACGACCAGCGACTTGTTTCTGAAACGAGGTAGCGCTCCGTCACAGACGGCACAGGCCGATACACCGAAGTTCTTGTACTTGTCTTCTGATTCGAGACCCAAGTAGTTTGCTCGGGCCCCCGTGGCGATGATGATCGAATGCGCCTGAACCTCTTTGCCTTCGAGAGTCTTGAGCTTGAACGGACGCGATGACATATCGACTTCGACGATGTCGTCAGTCTCCACTCGCGTGCCGAAGTTCTTGGCCTGTTGACGCATCAACTCCATCAGTTCAGGGCCGCTGACTCCATGCCCCGAGTGCGGGGCCATGTACTTGCGTTGCCCTTCGGGAATGGCGGTCTCAAGGAATTGAGTCAAATTGCCAGCGGCAAAGCCGGGGTAATTCTCGACTTCCGTCGTCAAATTCAGTTGGCCGAGCGGCAATGTGCCTGAGAGGCGGTTTTCTTCTGTCTGCGCCCCTTCAAAAACGAGCGGCTCCAGATTTGCCCGTGCGGCGTAAATCGCGGCGGCCCAACCGGCTGGGCCCGATCCGATGATGACAACTCGCTCCGTCACGCCACTGCTCCTCAATTGCAGAGAAAAACATCGATTTCACTTTGTTATCCGACGCGGAACGATACCCGCCTTAAGGTGTTCGGGCAACTGTCGTCAGTCTGAAACAGACCGTGGCCAGCTGATTTGCCGCGTCAGATTCACGTCGCCGGAAGCGGGATCCGCCGTGGGACAACTAGTCTGGCAAACAGGATCTGAAGCACCTCGCCCTGCTGATTCTTGGTCTCACTGCGAATCGTGGCCAGACCTCGATCTGGCCGCGAACGTGACGGTCGCAATTCAACCACTTCCGTCTCGACCTGCAGGATGTAGCCGGGCCGCGTCGGCCGCGGCCAAGTCAATTCGCCCCCTGCCCCCACCATTCCCCCTTCGATGGACAATCCACTATCGATCAGGAGCCGCATGGTCATGGCCGCAGTATGCCAGCCGCTGGCCACCAGTCCTTGAAACAGCGTCCCTTTGGCCGCTTCCGGATCCGTGTGAAACGGCTGGGGATCAAACTCCCTCGCGAACGCGATCACCTCGTCCTGATCAACGCGTTTCGTGCCGCTGACAAACCGCTGGCCCACATAAAGATCCTCGAATACGAAGGAACGGGTGATCTGTGGAGGTCTCGAATCCATTTTTGCTGGTCCGCGATTTCATGGAATGCATCAAAGACAATTCGACTTTACCGGTTACGTGGCGATGGAATATTATCGCGCCTCTGCCAGCAAAGGGACTCACAGGATCAAGTTATGAGACTGCGATTGGTTGTTTCGCTCGCAATCGGACTGCTGACGGCCTTGGTCGCACTGGCACAAGATGCCACCCCGAAGCCGGAACTCAAGGCGGCGCTGCAGGCCATTCAAGGAACTCTCGACAAGTTGACTCCAGCAGCGAAGGTCGAATACGACGGCAGCTCAACGATCTCGGTCATGTATTTGCCGCAAGAGTATATGATTCATGCGGTTTCCGAAGGTGGGGAAGTCGCTCTGGAGCCGCATGAAGAAATCGGCCCCAGCGCGCGGGGATTGACTCTGATATTGCAGCGGCAAGCCAAGGGCCAGATCAATAAACCCGCGACTCCGCAAACGCTTCGGCGGCCGTATTGGATGATTGATATCGACGTCACGCCGATCGCCAAATCAGACCAGCAAATTTACTGGGCACTTGCCTACGGAGCCCAGACGGATTCCAAGTTGCTGGAAGAGATCCGGGTTCGGTTGCGAGGGTTGAAGGACTAGGCGGAGTGCGAAGGGTTGAGGGGCAAAGTGAGGACATAGTACGCAGTACTGAGTGCTGAGTGCTCGGTTCATTGATCCCGACACAACTTCCCGGCGCATGACACAACCTCGCCTAGCCAAGACCACCAAGACCTTTGTGCGAAATCAACTGAGACAGTTGGCACATCAACTTCGCCCAATCTCTTGGCGAGATTAGCTACGGTGTCGTCCGACACAACCTCCCGGTGTCGTCCGACACAACCTCCCGGTGTCGTCCGACACAACCT
>DASYEA010000899.1:0-8630 GCA_036499265.1 Schlesneria sp.
TAATCCAATGCTCGCATGCCATCCCACGCCCGCCAGGAACCGAAGAAGTCTCCGATCAGGAACTGCTGATTACCACCGAGCAAGTGCTCATGCACGCCGACGCCGACGGTCGATTTGCTGTGGTGATCATCCAGATATTGAATACGTTCGCCTTGCCCGATCGGATCGAAGATCAGGACCACATAACCCTGTCGAGCCAATCCCTGCGCGAACGACTGATAGGCCTCTGCTGCTTTCCCATTCGCCGAATGTCCGCAAGAACCCACGACGCCCGGCAACGGAAACTGACGCCCCTTGGGAACGTACAGATTCGCTGTGACCAGAAACTCCGGGCGACTCTCGAAAATGACGTTTTCAATTCGATACGCATCGCGCTGGACAATCGAAGTCACTCGCGGCTTCAGTGGAGCCCTCTCGGGAAATGGACCGAAACACTCGCGAATCAGACCTCGCACCGTTTGCACATGCGCTTCCGCTTCGACCTTCGTCGTCAACTTGGCCTGACGTACCTCGGCCAGCTTCTGAGCTGCCGCGACCTGGGTACCCAGATAGTCCTGCATCATCCGGGGAAACCGATTCAGCGGCGCGAGCGTCCCTGGTTTGTCACCTGATTGAGCGAACGCTTGCGTTCGTTGCGTCAGACCGGCCAACCCCAATGACGACAACGCCAACAGTTCACGCCGTGTCAGGACAAAAGGATGCATCGCGATCTCCGAAGATGGTGATGTCGTGCGGATCTCTTAAAGTAGACGGCACACTCCGTGTGCCGAAGTTTTCTTTTCAAACGAACCCGTCTCAACTGCAGACTCGGCACACGGTGTGAGCCTTCTACTTTAGTCAAAAAGTACGCTTACTCGTTCGCGATGTCGCTTGATCAGACGCCCGGCATCTTCTTCGAGTAAGTATCCGGCACTCCGCAATTTGTCACACGCGGCCGTGAATTGCCGCACATACCCATCGAGCGACTCGTAACGTTCCTGCACAGACCGTCGTGGATCACCAGTTCGTTCACGATCGGTTCGCGTTTTGGGAAACGGAATATACGACCCCGTCAGGCTGACCAATTGACCTTCGGCACCGACATCAGCCTTGCGAAGGTTCCACCCCGTATAGGTTGCCACGGGAACCGCAACTTCCGGCGGCTGCAGGCACCCCAGATCATTGCCGTCGACATCGCAGCGCGGGGCCAGGACTTTGTAGTCGCCTCGAATGACGGGCGGTTGAAAATCGATGATTCCTTGTGTCAGCCAGCGCGGACCGAAGTCCAAATAATGAGGCTGCTGGATGATCTCGGGATAGGAGATAGCAGGGATGTTAGGGAACCCGGTCGCGCGGTGACGCCAGTCGACCAACGTTCCGTCTCGAATCGTCGGAAAGCGACTCGCCGGCGGCTCCGTGCCATCGGCCGCCCAGCGATCAAGAGCCAGCAGCAGAGATTTCAAGAATGGCTTGTAGTCGCCAGGATTTGGCAGGTTCTGACCGCTGCCACCCGACAAAGGCCAACCGGCCGGACCGTGTTGAGTTCCTCCCAACGCGTAAATGCGAACTGAATCGGGGATATCGCTATCGCGTACGCCCAAGGGATCGGTGTGAACCAGCGATCCGCTGCGCGTCCAATATTCGCCCGATGATTGGGTGTGCATCACCAGCGGGGCAGTCTTCGTGGCGACCGCTCGTCGCAAGATCCCCTCGGTCTGGCCCGACAACGGATCGGTCTGCGTTTCATAGGCAAACGGAAACCGATCTGGAGGGTAGTCGTGATGATCATGCTGGTTCGAATGTCGCGTCGGCTGTGCGAAGCGATAGTTGAACGAACCGAGCCCGCCTCCAGCAACATGCGGCATGATTCCATCGAAGACCTTCTTGCCCTGTTCATCTTCATTGAAGCCCGAGTAGACGAACTCTCGCAGGAAACGACCACTTTGCGAGACCCCGAATCCATGCGCTCTGCGAATGAAGGGCTGCCCCTCTTTCGCCAGCGGGTTCGCGTCTCCCGTTCCCGATTTGAATGCTGCGATCAAGTCGCGCACGGAAGCGAAGCCCACCCCCATCACCAATGGGTCCGCTGCTTCGTAGATCAATTCGTAGATCGCCCCTGATTGCATACCGGCGGGGATCTCCACTTCGATGTTCGGAAGCTGAGTCGGCGAATCGCTGGAGACATCGGCGACGTGCAACTTCCATTGCTCGCGCGGGACGGTGACCCGCGGTGACGAGGGGCGCGGCCGGATCGTCAGCGTCGCCTCACGCAGTCCTTTCTCGGTCGGACGATACGAACCGTGATTGGCCCAGTTGACGACCATTCGTTTCGTGTGGGGTGACGGCACAAATTCGCAACGCACCTGTCCTGTGATCGATTCATCACCAGCTTTCGCGACAGGTGCCATTAATCGCAAGCGGTCGCCGCCAGGCAGCAGTTCGCCGTCCCAACCACTCCAGACAATCGTGTATCCCTGTCGCATCAGGAATCCGTCACCGGCATGTTCGCGGGTCGATGGATCATTGCCACCGGCAGAGTTAAACGTCCCAAGGGCCAGCTTGTTGCCGCGATTATTGACGTCATACAGCAACGCGCCGTTCCCCTTCGCAGGATCGACTGGTGCCAGGATAAACAGGTCCGCCCAGAATTCGACTTGACCACGACTGTTCCGAGGGGCGAGCGACAGATCCACGATCTCAGCGTTCTGACGCAACGTCGGATCGACTGCAAAATAGACTCGGCCGATGATTCGTTCGTAGGCCCCCGCCGAACCGAATGTCGCACCCTGCGCAAACGGCTCGCGTCGAGTCACCTCGAATCGCACAACCGCCGCCTGCGATGTGGAGACGAGCACCAGTGTCAAAAGGCCGAATATCAGTCGCTGCATTAGAGGCTCCTCACGCGGCAATTCTCGATGCTGACAAGCTACGAAGTAGCAAGCGGTCTCTCAAGCTGTCGAATTACCGCACGTTGAAAAGCGCGTGCCTCATCTCCTAGGTGAGCCGCGCTGCGTCAGCACGCGGACTCTTCGCTGCTGCAACGCAAGTGCTTCAATTCGACAGCACGTCGCGTTGTCCTGGTTTCCAATTCTCGTATTCATCTGTCCGCGTGCTGACGCAGCGCGGCCCACCAATGAGTAGATGGAGTACTCGTGTGCCGAGCGATTACGACTGCGTGTCAATACACGATTTCGCCATGCTCGAAGTTCAGCATCGTCCATTCGGGTAATCGCTGTGGAATCCCGTAAATCATAGGGTTTCGATCAGGTTGCGATTGTTGAGTTGCATGCTCAAGCCGGTGGCAGCAGGTCGTCAAGATTCAATTTCGTCAGCGTGATCTCAGGATGTTCTAAGTCGAGGATCCTGCAATTAATCCAGCATCGAACATCGACGACCAGGCGAATGCACTTCACCTCGTCGGCATACCACTTGCGTCCTAGTGCGAACGTGAAGTTGACGTGGGGAGTTCCGAAGCGGACTCCATTTCGAGATATGACGACCTGGTAGTGGACTCAAGGGCTTATATGCACGGTTACCTGATTGACATGGATGGCGTGATTTATCGAGGACACGAATTGATTCCCGGCGCGGATCGATTCATCGGCGAACTGCTGGAGAATCAGATCCCATTTCTATTTCTGACCAATAACAGCCAGCGGACACGGCGCGATGTGGCCACGCGATTGGAACGGCTCGGTATCAGTGTGGGTGAAGAACATATCTTCACCTGCGCCATGGCCACGGCTCGATTTCTCGCTCGGCAGAAGCCGAACGGGACGGCGTATGTGATCGGGGAAGGGGGCCTGTTGACGGCCTTACATCTGAACGGCTATTCCATCGTCGACAAGGATCCGGACTACGTCGTGGTCGGTGAAGGGCGAACGCTGAACTTCGAAATGATGGAAGCGGCCGTCGGTATGATCCTGGGCGGAGCGAAGCTGGTCGCCACCAATCTCGATCCCAATTGCCCGACGCAGACGGGGACTCGGCCTGGCTGCGGTGCTGTTATCGCGATGTTAGAGGCAGCAACAGGAGTCAAAGCGTTTAGCGTCGGCAAGCCAAGTCCGGTAATGTTGCGAGCCGCCTTGCATGACCTCGGTTCCACGAACGAGGAAACGATCGTGATCGGCGACACGATGGAAACGGATATTCTCGGTGGCGTCCAACTCGGTTTCCGCACCATCCTGGTCCTCAGCGGCGGGACCAATCGCGAAGACCTGACGCGTTTCACGTATCGACCCGACAAGATCGTCTCATCGATCGCCGATTTGCATCACACGCAATTGGTGCGCGAATTCGCAGTTGCACCCACCAGCCGCTTGGATATGCGAAACGGCGCGTCCTTGCCATCTGGCCGTATGGGCTATGTGACGGCTTAGCAGTGAGCTGATTTGGGAGGACTGTGTACATGCATTGTCCTCCTAACTCAATTTCGTAGATCGGCAAACTCAGCGGGATTTAGCAACGGCTGTTGACGCCAGCACTTCGCTCCCTTCCAATGGTTCAGATCTGAAGTCACTTCGCTTTGTGATCTGGCCATGCTTTCGTTTGCCTCAACCCAATCACTGTGTCGACCGGCATCGCGACGCGAAATGCTGCGAGTAGGGACGTTGCTTCCATTCGGGTTGTCGCTGCCGGCACTCCTGGCGCGTCGAGATGCACTTGGCAACGAGGCGATCAATCATGCACGAGCGAAGTCGTGCCTGATCATCTTCATGGAAGGGGGCGCGTCGCATATTGATTTGTGGGACATGAAGCCCAACGCTCCATCCCAGGTTCGTGGCGAATTTCAGCCGATTGCCACGCGGACCCCGGGCATAACACTCTGCGAGCACATGCCTCTCACTGCTCCGCATTGGCATCGGCTGGCGCAGGTCAGATCGGTGACTCATTCGATTACGGATCACAATGCGGGGAGTTACTACGCGCTGACCGGGCGATCACCGGTCGATCAGGGACAGTTGATCATCAGCGAGTCGCCGAAGAACTTTCCGACATATGGAGCCGTCTTGTCGGCATTGCGACCCTCGTCGGGCGACTTGCCGGGCTTTGTCCACATCCCTGAGATCATGTCGAACAATGGCTTTGACATTCCCGGCGAACTGGCTGGTTTTCTGGGAGCGGCTCACGATCCGTTTATCACCGGCGATCCGAGTTTGGCGGGCTACCAGACTCCAGGCCTGACGCCGCAACCGGCATTAACGCTGGACCGAATCGATCGCCGGGAATCATTGCTGCGCAAGCTGGATCATACGCTGGGTGGCCTGAACGAAAGTCGTAGCGTGGAGCGGTTGGAGAAGTTTCAGCGCAAAGCAGTCGACATGATTACGTCGGCCAAGGTGCGAGATGCCTTTCGACTCGATAAAGAGCCGGCCGCTGTCCGGGCTCGGTACGGTCTGGATCCGGGAACAGATCGCAAACTGGAAGCTCGCAAGTTTGGCGGCTTGCCGCACCTGGGTCAGTCGATGTTGCTGTCGCGACGATTGATCGAAGCGGGGGTACCGCTGGTGACGTTGGTCACCGGCCGTCGCATTGATCAGGCGTGGGATACTCATCGCGATCATTTTCCGTTGCTCAAGAAGGCGCTCCTGCCGCCGTTTGATCGGGCGTTCTCCGCGTTGATGGAGGACATGGTCCAGCGTGGACTACTCGATGACACCTTGATCGTGATCATGGGCGAATTCGGTCGCACGCCCAAGCTGGGCTATGTCACGTCGAACGCCGGAGCGGCTCCGAATGGCCGAGACCATTGGCCATATTGTTATTCGGTTCAGTTCGCCGGTGCCGGAGTGCCCGCGGGACTGATCTATGGGGCTTCGGACCAGCAGGCGGCCTATCCCAGCCGCGACCCGGTGACCCCCGAAGACATCGCCGCCACGATCTATACTCTGCTTGGTATCTCTCACGATGCTGAGATCTTCGACAATCAAGGCCGACCGCATCGTGTCCAGATTGGCAAGCCGATTGAACCATTGCTTGCTTAGATTTTCATTCGCAACTTCCTGATCGTCGTCATGAACGTTCGTGCGGTTTGACCTCGGTCGCCGACCCTCATACGATACAGAGCCATACCACTTTGAACGGGAAAAGCTCTGTGAATGACTCTGCTTCTGAATCTGACGATTGCGTCCATTCGTCATCGCCGATCCTGAACCCGGTCCCCAAGGATCCGGTCGATCTGCCGCGTATCGAACGCGCCGTTCGCGAAATCCTGGCGGCTGTGGGAGAAGACCCGAATCGCGTCGGGTTGCAGGAAACGCCAGCGAGAGTGGCCCGCATGTATGCCGAGTTGTTCTCGGGATTGCGGGCCACGCCCGCCAAGCACCTGCAACGCGTCTTCCCCGAAGACTACGACGAACTGGTGCTCGTGCGGGACATCAGCTTCAACAGCATGTGCGAGCACCACTTGTTGCCGTTCATCGGGAATGCTCATATCGGCTACTTGCCGCGAGGCAAAGTTGTCGGGCTATCGAAGCTGGCTCGCGTGGTCGAAGAGGTCTCGCATCGGCCCCAGGTTCAGGAGCGAATGACGCACCAGATCGCTGACCTGTTGCAGCAGGAACTCGATCCTAAGGGAGTGATCGTCGTCATCGAAGCGGCACACTCGTGCATGACGATCCGCGGTGTTCGCAAGCCTGGTAGCATCACAATCACCAGTGCTGTACGCGGGCTGTTCAAGACGAACCAGTCCAGCCGCGCTGAAGTCATGGCGTTTATTCAAGGTCGCAAGTAGCCGGCCTGAGAGTTATCGAACACAGCTCCATCAATAAGAAAAGGCAGGCGATGTCGCCTGCCTTTTCTCTTCAACAAAATCTGTACTGCCAACTACTTCGAAGCGGTTCCATCAGGAGCCGAGATGCGACCCTTGGCTTTGAAAGTGATCGGTCGAGGCCGACCGGCAATCACCACTGAAAACTCTTCATCGAACATGCCGCCTTCGGCAGGTGGTGTCACTGTGACCGTCACCATGTGTAACGCGGCCGATGTCGTCGGAGTCTTCGCACTGATCGCATCACCTAGCGAGACTGTATCAGGTGCGGTGCCTCCCACGGTGCCGTCTTCCGTTGGTTTGGCAACGACCGCATGCACAACGTGATCAACCTTCTCGATCGTAAACGGCTTCTTCCCGCGGATAATCACCTGCATCGTCTTGGGTTGACCTGGAACCAACGAACCGAACATTGCGTCAGCGACAACAATATCCGGTTCGACTTTGGCTTCAACAGGAATCGAGATTGTCGAGTCGCCGCCGACATCATTCGTGGTCAGGATCAGTTGGTCCCGCAGAACACCGAGGGGGGCGTTGGCGTCAATCTGAACAGTCGCTTCGTAAGTGACCGAACCGCCGCTGCGGCTCTTTTCTGTAACCTGAGCGGTCAGGTGAGTGTTATTTACTTTGGCTTGCAAAATCTTCCAGTCGGGGCGACCACCGTTGTAAGTGATACCAATTCTCTGAATGTAGCCTTTTCCCAAATCGATCGGGCCGAAGCCGACATAGCTGGGATGAACTTCAAAGTCCGTGCGAATGCGACCATCAACAGGAATCGTGACCTGAGCTGTCAAACCCTTACTGGGTTCCGAGAGTGATGCGAAAGCGCGGACGTGCTTGTCGCCGGAATGGCCAATCGTATCGAGACGAATCGTCAGTTCGCGTTCGCCCTTCGAAGGGATCGAGATTGGGAACTGCTTATCGGTCCATGAGATACAACCGCACGAGGTGCTCAGATTCGTGATCTGGATCGTTTCCACGTAGGGGTTGCGAACCTTAATTTTGAAGGTAGTGTCAGCCAGACGAGCGACCGAGCCGAACTTGATCTCGGTGCGATCGAACATTTTGTTGCCCCACTCTTGCGCGGCAACCGGAGCCGCAGACATTGCAACGACGACCAGTGGGACAAGCAGATGTGAGACAGAGCGGACCGCCATGATGGTTCCTTACGGGAGGGGAGAATATTTCAGGAGTGATGGTGCGTGGTGAGCGGCCCGCCAGAATCGAAGCGAATTCCTCCTGAATTCATCAAGTCGCTGTGCTGTTTGCACACGTCGATTGCCATGGTCATCTTCCGCCAACGAGATTATGCGCGCTGTATTTGGATGTCAAATAATTTCTTGAACCGTTCTTCGCGTTCTGAATCGAATTGCCATTTTCATGCCGCGTCCTCACTGATTTCGAACAACCTTCGCTATTCCGCAGATTTCGCGAAGGCGGCAAAGTCTACTGGACTTTAGTGTTGATCGATTGCAATCCAAGGTGTTCTTCGAACGGACATGCCGGTCAACGCAGTTGCTGTACCACTCTTGTTCAAATCCTTGGCCTGCACTTGATGTTCGCTCCATTGTCGACGACAGTGGAACTCATGACTCGTCCATCAACAGACCTTCCTCCTCACGTGCTGGCCGTCGATTGGGATCGGATGTTTCCTTCGCAAGAAGGAAGCCGTACGCGCCGACTGCTGGCATCGCATCGTTGCCCCGGCTGCGAAATCCGCAAATCGCTGTGCTTTTGCGAACACATTCCGCGAATCTCGCTGCAGACACGTCTCATTGTGTTGATGCATACTTCCGAAGAAGTCCTCCCCAGCAACACAGCTCGCCTGTCGGTAAAAGCCCTGACGAATAGTGAGATTCGCATCAACGGACGCAAAGACGAT
>DASYEA010000900.1:0-3409 GCA_036499265.1 Schlesneria sp.
CCCAACCGCGCCGATTCAAAACTTCCGACCCCTGTTCAACAACTGACCGTGGCACCCCGAATCGCCGATGATCCACGCTGCCATATCATTTGCATTGACGTTTTCTTATTCATCTTGCCAGCATGGGGTTTCGACATCTCCCAGCGCCGCAAAGCTTAAGGCCAATCGTTCTGGCGCTCAAGGATAACAGGACCGAAGATGTTTGACCCGCTTTGGCCTCCATTCCGGTAAGGTGCAACGATCAGCGAAGGTTTTCCAAACAGTCCGCGCGCCACAGTTTGCGACCTCAACCTAACTCGAACATTACGATCATCACTGAAGTTGCCAGGCGCTTTGATGTAACTCCATTCCAGTAAGCATTCTTCGGAAACTGGCCACCTTACGCTTCCGATTAAGCCGGATGGAACGAAACGAAGGATCACGCGTAAGGTTCGAGTTGTGAGTGGTGTGACTTGACGGACAGATCGTTTATGCATTGCATTCCGAGTTGGCCGATGTGAACGAAGACGCGGGCAACAATCCGACGCACGGACTGGCGTCGGCAAGCGATACCGAATTCACGGAAGGTGGTGACAATATGATCAGGCGATGGCTCCTTTGCCTCACCGTGCTGTTGAGCGGATTCATTGGCCAGTACGGATCTGCTGCCGACGAGACGCCACTTCCAGGTCCAGATGAAAAGACTGAGGCCGCGGCGAAGGGTGGGATTACCCTTGAAGAATTGATCATCCTCGCTGAATCGCACAGCCCAACGTTACGGCAGGCGGCAGCGGCAGTGGAAGCCGCACGCGGCACAGCCGTTCAAGTCGGCTTGTATCCCAACCCTCAATTGCTCGGTGGGGCCAACCAGATCGTTGGTAACCAGAGTCAATACTATGCCGCGCTGAGCCAGGAAATCGTAACGATGCACAAGTTGCAATTGAATCGCTCTGCGGCCACGCAAGCGGTCATCCAGGCGGAACAAGAATTCGTCCTGACGCGTTTTCAACTGCTCACCAACGTACGACAGGGGTACATGATGGCCCTGGCGGCACAGCGTCGTAACGAAGTGCTGATTCGACTGGTCGAGATCGCGACGAAATCCATGCAGGCCGCAGAACGTCTCCAGCAGGCGGGCGAAGGAACTCGAACCGATACGCTGCTCTTCGAAATCGAAGTGGAAAAGGCAGAAGTCGCCGTCGAGAACTCGGAAGCCAGGATGAAAGCGACACGACGCGAACTAGCCGCCATCATTGGTATTCGCGACATGGATATTGGTCGAATCAACGGCAATCTTCTGGAGTCGCTGGATCAGATCGCGCAGCAGGTTCTGCTGGACGGCTATGTCCCTTTCAACGCCAGCGTCCAAATTGCCCAATTAGAAATCGAGAAATCAAAATTCCTCATTCGCCGAGCCGAAGTGGAACCGTACCCGAACGTCACGGTTTACGCGGGCTACCAACGACAGATCGAACCGGCACTCCACAACATGGGACTGCTCACTCTGTCGCTCCCTATCCCATTGTGGAACCAGAACCAGGGAAACATTTGCAGTGCGTACGCAAACCTCTCCAAAGCCTATGCCGACGTCGACACCGTTCAGAACACGATCTCGAAGCAAATGGCGGATGCCGGCGGACGCTACCGCATCTCCGATCAGCAGGCTCAACGCTTCGAACGAAAAATCGTCCCCAAGGCCCGCGAAGGAGTGAAAATCATTCAAGAAGGCTTCTCGCAAGGCCAGTTCGACTTCCTGCGTCTGCTCCAGGCTCAACGGATTCTGGTCGAATCCAACCTCGGCTTCATCGATGCCCTGGAAACTCGCTGGGGTGCCGCCGCCGATATGGCCGGCCTCGCCCAGATCGAACAGTTCCCCTGATCCACCAGCTCGATGAGTGAAGTGCGTGCAGTCTTCGGGCACCACTGGCGGCGGCTCTGGCCCGCCAGTGTCTTCACGTCATTGATCACCCTCCCATCATACGAAGGCGCATACGCACCAGGACTAAAAGTCCCCGCCGATTTGCTCCCCACCATCCCGAGTTACGAGAGCATCCACCACTTGCGGGCTGATATTCACGGACAGGAAGCGAACACTACCGTCAGTGAGCAACGCATGAGCCCCCCCGACATGTCGGCTGCTGATTCCATTGGGATTACCCACCGGGCCGACGGAATTCTCGTCGATATCCTGCGGTTTCATCCATGGGATGTTCAGGCTACAAGCCTCCACGACCATCAACGTATTTGACGTTCCGTCCGGAATCTCACGCATGGGGACACACTTCCCTGCGCCCAGTACGGTGTGATCACCCGCGATTGTCGCGTAACAGGTATTCGTCGAACCCGGCGCGGTGTTGTACGACGGACAGAGATACGTCCGAGGCGCTGGAGCCAACAAAGCGGCATTCGAAGAACCGTCCCAGGTATCGCTGAAGTTGTATCTGTTGAAGCGAGACGCTTCATCCACATAGGGCAGGATCGACACGCGCCAACTCAACTTGGGATTTCCCTGCTGGTCATTCAGATGCGCCGCCGGAAATAGCTGATAGGTGTCATGATAATTGTGCAGCGCCAGTCCAATCTGCTTGAGATTGTTCTTGCACTGGGTCCGGCGAGCGGCTTCACGAGCTTGCTGAACAGCCGGCAGCAGCAGCGCCAGCAGGATCCCACCGCAAACGAACATGATCCCGAACACAGCGACCAGCACGATGACGATCACGGAATTATTCGATTTCTTCGACTTCGACTTTCCGCCCTTTGCTTTCCCCTTGCTTGGCTTGCGGGGGGCACCATCATCCAAGCTCTCCCCACAGTGAGGACATTCGGTTTCGTTCGCAGAAACTCGTTCGTCGCAGCTTGGACAGCGGGGCATGGGAGCGTTCCTGAGATGTGGCTGAAGACTGATTGGATCGGCAATTCAAATCAAAAGACCAACACATGTCAAATCATAGATCAGATATAGCGTCGTCACCGACCGGATGAGTGACACGGTGTCAAACGATCCTCTTCTCTTCGGGCTGCCGATCGACTTCTTCAGTCCCGCTAGGGACGACCGATACAGCTCACCATTTCAACGGCGGGTACGTTCGTCAATTCACCCGAAGTCCCTCGGGGACGACAGACATCCCTCAAGGTGCCCGGAGCCACAGTGTTGTAGCAAGGTTTATCTATATATCATTGATGGACTCGTCGTGGACGCAACCACCATGAAATGATTGGCGGGCGTTTACTACATGACGGGCAGAGCGAAGCGCCACCCGGGATTGTGGAACTACGAAAAGCCAGCCCTGAAAGGGCGACGCCGTGAACGATTTCTCACGCTGGGATAAACGCGGGTGTGCCACTGGTTGGCCGCTTCGGACAACCAGTGCGATTTCAACTGTACTGTCAGCAAAAACGGAGCTTGTCACGGCTTTTGAGTAATCGGCGA
>DASYEA010000901.1:0-3086 GCA_036499265.1 Schlesneria sp.
CGACCGCATTAAACGCACGATGGATCAAAACCGGATCCCCTACGAAGCGGCGATTGAGATTCGACGGACGCTCGATATGACGTTCACTGAATTGGAAAGGTCCACGCTGACAATCGCACAGTACGACAAGATCGTTCTGACTCTTGTGACGATGGGCTGACCAAGCCGAGCCGATCGACCAATAACTATGGTCCCCGGCTCTGTTTTCTGAAGGGCTCACCAACGTCATCGGCAACGCGATGGCACTGGCGATTTCTTCCCAACCTCAAGCTATGGAGACGACATGGCAGCGATCGGATACTACAAAGACGCGAAGGGGCGGAAACTTTCCCGCATCCTGTTTGTGAACAGTGAAGGGGACCGCAAAACGGTTTACCTGGGTGACATGAGGAAAAGCGACGTTGGCGCAGTGAAAGCTCGCGTCGAAAAGCTGGTCTCTGCTCAGTTGTCCGGTCACGTTCCCGACGACGACACGACCAAATGGGTCGCAAAGCTCAGTACACCGCTCGCCAAGAAGCTGGCCGCCGTTGGCCTGATCGAATCCCGGGAAAGCCAAAGCGATGGTCAGCCCGCGCTGCTGGACGCCTTCTGTGCTCGATTCATTGAGGGCCGATCATCGAAGAAGCCGGCAACGCTGGTTTGCTACGAACAGGCACGCAAAAAACTGGTCAAGTATTTCGGGGCGACTCGGAAGCTCTCCAAGATCACGAGTCTGGATGCCGACGAGTTCCGCGAATGGCTGATTGGCAAAGAAGGTGTTGCCGAAACAACCTGCCGCGCTCACATCAAGAACGCAAAACTGATCTTCAAGGCGGCAGAACGCGGGCGGCTGATCGCGTCGAACCCGTTCATCGGCCACAAGACTGCTGTCGGTGAGGATCGACAGCGAATGGCATTCATCGACCGAGCCACGACGACCAAGGTCTTGGACGCTTGCCCATCACTTCGCTGGCGTGCAATCGTGGCGCTGTGCCGCTTCGGTGGTCTGCGATGCCCGTCTGAAGTGCTATCGCTCAAATGGGATGATATTGACTGGGACAACGGCAAGATGACCGTTCGTGCTCCAAAGACCGAGCATCACGCCGATAAGGGTGTTCGCGTGGTCCCGTTGTTCCCCGAGGTTCGGAAAGAACTGTTGGCGCTGATGGTGTCTCCAGATCCCGCGGAGTACGTCATTGAGGCAACAGACAGAACTTTCGCCACGAACCTGCGGACGGTCTTCCTGAAGATCCTGGCGAAAGCCAAAATCGAACCGTGGGTGAAGCCGTTCCAGAATCTCCGCTCATCGCGCGAGACCGAATTGGCGCACGATTACCCGTTGCATCTGGTCGTGGCTTGGCTCGGCAACTCAATCAAAGTCGCTGCCAAGCACTACCTGCAGGTGTGTGATTCCGACTTCAACAGAGCGAGCGGAAAAAACAACACACAAAACAACACAGCAGATGTCGGGGAAGGTCGGAAAAGCTCGGCAAAGCCTGCGGCCGTGAATGAATGAAAGCCCATGTTTTGTAGGCAAACCCTATAAAACAGCCTGTTTTTGAATTTCACCGGAGGGTCCCAGATGGAATCGAACCATCGTCTTCTGCGAGTCGAGCAGACGCCCTTCCATTGGACGACGGGACCTTCAACGACTTCTCAATCAAAACGAGACATTCCAATCACTGACCGAGGTGGGAGTTGAACCCACAAAATCACCAGATTCTGAATCTGATCGCTTTCCCAGTTTGCGTACCCGGCCGACATCACTCCCAGTAATCTTCCCATCGTTCTCCAAAGGCCAACTTCAATCGCTGCAGGTAGCTGCGAGTTTTGATCTTGGCCATCCACAGATCACTGCCCCCCGCACCCGACTTGCAGACAACTCCTTCGACAACGGGATATTTTCCCTCGCGAACCGCGTCGGCGAAGACTCCGCTGAAGCGGCCGTGGTACACAACACGAGCGATCGGCAGATGACCGAAGTCCGTTACGAATTGCTCGGGGCCGACCAGTCCGAACCCTTCGACTTCCACATCGAACAGACGAAGTTCCTTTGGATCGTCAGCTCGATGCGCGCCAGCGAACGACTGCGGACCGAAGAACTCCGCGAAGACTTTGAAGTCATCGGGCGACCCATACGTTGCACTCGTTCGAAAGACTGTCTCGATGCCATGAGCCAGTTGGCTCTGAAAAATATCAGCCGCAATACTCAGTTCCGGGTGAGCCTCCATGAACTGCGCGATGCCTGCCTCTGTGAGATTGAATTCATCTCGACGAGTCCCGAATGCATGCCAACCGAAGTCGCGATTCCAGCAGAAGTGCATGTTCGTGCCATCGCATTTCTCGAACGCGATGCACTTGCCAAGCGGGAACTGCCGCGAGTCTGGAATCTTCGGATAGTGAAGCGGCCGCGACATGATTCGTGTCTTAACAAGAGGAATGCATGCACAAGCCGGTGGTTGATGGAACTCCCGAACCGAACGTTCAAGTCACCGAATACTTTGCAGGCCCCGGTAACGATCCGGGCCAGCCGGCCATATGAAGACCAGTCGGGCACCTGCCCCGCCTGCCATTGGTTCCTACTTCAATTCGTTCCACACATGCTCGGCATATTCCGTTTGCAGGCGAACGAACTGCGTCTGGCGAATATCCATCGTCTGCGAGGTCCCGTTCGGCTGCTTCACAAAGACGAAGGGCAGGCAGATTGCTTTGATCTTGAGTGGCATACCGGCATTAGGAGCTCGGAATTGCACCAGCACTGGTTCGTCGGGAGGAATAGAGGAATCACAACCCCACATGAATGAAGGGAGCTGATAGATCATGTTGAGCGCGGCGATGAAGTCTCCGCAGTTCAGATCTTCAGGAGCCACAACGGCAGACAGTTGCGGCAAGCCAGTGTTGGGATGAGTTGTCTTCATGATCAGCGTGATGGCAAAAGTAAAAAGAGTTCAACAATCCAGATCGTTCGTTCATCGAGCTTCCTTAGAGTAGAAGGCACACTCCGTGTGCCGACTCCCTATTTGAATTTGGTGTGGTCAACAACCATGACGCGACAAGCAAACAGTAGGTTCGCCCTATCTGATTCAACTTCGCCTAGTGACACGGGT
>DASYEA010000902.1:0-4701 GCA_036499265.1 Schlesneria sp.
AAAGCCTCGCCCGCGAGCGGCACTGCGCGGAAATGACTCGTGAGCAAGGGCGTTTGATTGTCAGCACTCGTCTGGCATGTACAATCGACTAATCGGAAGCCGAACAGATCCGCATTCCCTAGGGTTGTTGATGACGGTGATCGTGCAGTGCCCAAACGCCAATTGCAACGCGAGTTCGTCCATCGCGGACTCGCTTCGTGGTAACGCGCTCACATGCAAAAAATGCGGTACACGGTTCGTGCCGCGGTCGGCGAAATCCAGAGATTTGTCAGGCGCGACAGGCCGAAAGCCGACGTCGGCCAACACGCCATTTCCGATTCTGCCAACTAACTTCGGTCGCTATCGGGTACTCAAGCTTCTTGGTCAAGGCGGGATGGGTGCCGTCTATCTAGCGGAAGACTCTCAACTCGGTCGGTCCGTTGCGCTCAAGATCCCTTTTCTGGACGCTGTCAAAACACCGCGGAGGGTCGAGCGGTTCATCCGCGAAGCGCAGTCGGCGGCAATCTTGCACCATCCAAGCATTTGCACCGTTTTCGATGTCGGTGAGGTCGATAGTCGGCCATTTATTACGATGGCCTATATCGCCGGTGTTCCGCTGGAAGAGTCGATCGATCCCGACACACCGATGGCGCAACGGCGAGCGGCCGACCTGACCCGCAAGATTGCTCTCGCATTGGAACATGCTCACCAGAAGGGGATTACCCATCGCGATCTGAAACCTGCGAATGTCATGATTTCGACCGATGATGAACCTGTGGTCATGGATTTCGGCCTGGCCAAACGCGCTGCCAGTCTTGATTCCAACGAAGCGAAGTTGACCCGGGACGGAGGCATTATCGGTACGCCGAGTTATATGTCGCCCGAGCAAGTGAAGGGCGACGACAAATCGATCGGGCCGCTGAGCGATGTTTATTCGCTGGGCGTGATCTTGTTCGAGATGCTTACGGGCCGGACCCCGTACAGCGGCAATATCGGTGTGGTGCTTGGGCAAATCCTGGCGGCAGCAGCCCCCCCGGTTCACGAATTCCGGCCGGATGTCGATCCGCAGTTGGACGCCATTTGTCAAAAAGCGATGGCGAAAGAGCCATCGCGTCGATTTCAGAGCATGAGAGAATTTGCCGAAGCGTTGGCTTCGTTCACTGCCGGTGACCTTCCGCCGCAGCAACTCTCCACCGAGATACCACGTGCAACCGATTCGCCCTTAGAAGTAGCCCGCCAAACTTTGTTTGATCAGTTCACAGATGCCCCCGCGAGGACAGCAACGAGCAAGAGAAAACGTCATCAACCAGCGATACTAGCGGGCATCGCGATCGTGGCCTCAATCTTTCTGGTTCTCATCGCGATCAGTGTCAGTCGAAATTTCACTCCAGACACGACACGAATTGTTTCCGTCGACAAATTGCCCCCCACGCCACAGTACAACATTACCAAGCCGCCTGAAGCTATTGCCGTTGAACCTGATGCGCAAGACAAGACTGTGCCGAGTAACCTCAGTACAGTTTTTGTGCTCGTTCCAAAAGGCAATTCGTGGCTCGGGGGTGGTGGCGGTCAATCTGGCACCGATGACGTCCGGATCGACGAAGACTTTTATCTGGGGGCGACCGAGGTCACACAGCACGAGTGGGAGCAGGTGATGGGGCAGAATCCCAGCTACTTCTCACGTGGAGGAAATGGCAAAGATGTCGTGACCAGTCTCTCTGACGAGTACCTGAAGCAATGCCCGGTGGAAATGGTCTCGTGGCCAGAGTGTCAAGAATTCATTCGTCGCTTGAATGAAAAAGAGCGATCAATCGGGTGGGAATATCGTCTGCCAACTGAAGCAGAATGGGAGTACGCCTGCCGAGGCGGGCCACTGAGCAACAGATCCGATAGCGAGTTCGACTTTTACTTTGAGCCCCCGGCCAATGTCTTGCTGCCAGAACAAGCAAGTATTGGAAATCAGCTGAAACGGACGAGCAAGGTGGGTTCGTATCAAGCGGGACGTCTAGGCTTGTACAACATGCACGACAATGTCCATGAGTGGTGCGCCGGTGAACTGTCACGTCCCGATGGTGCTCAAAGTGAGGTACGAAGCGTGCTTCGAGGTGGCAGTTGGTGGTCACCTCCTGGATTCTGTCGGGCGGCGACACGGTTTATCGAGGAGCCAACCAACCGACAGTATAATATTGGCTTGCGATTGGCTCGCATGCGACGCCCCATCCCTGCGCCTGTTCGGTGACTTCTCTCCAGCGAATTCCTACGTAGATTTGGTAAGCAGTTCTTCATCGAGAGCAAGGTGCGCTATCGCAGGAACTGGTTGGCTAAATTCGAAGGCCCAATTTCTTTGCGAGATTACCGATTCACAGGATTCGCTACCTTGCGATTCACCCTGAATGGAAAGTCGCTCTTAAGTTGTGGAGATTGCGACGAGACAGTTATACTCCAACTGCTTTCTAATGCGAGAGTTGCAATCGAAGGGGCAGGACGATCGCCGGTTCCTTGACACCTCTTTTGCCCTTCCCGTACCATATGCACGCTTTCCGGCGTGGAAGTTCCGGTTCGCCGTCTGTCCTGGCGCGGCTTTTCACGCATTTGTGTTTCTCGAACTGTTGGAATTGACTACATCATGGCCGCTCCCAAGCGCAGACAATCCAAGGGCCGTTCGCGTCGGCGACGCAGCCACGACGCCATTAAGCCGCCGCAGCTTCACAACTGCACCAAGTGCCAGACTCCTATTCCATCTCATGTGATCTGCCCGACGTGCGGCGATTATTTGGGTCGCGCCATGATTGAAATCGAGGATTGATTTTCCTATGCGGATTGCCTTGGACGCGATGGGCGGCGACTTCGGCGTTTCGCCCAATCTCGATGGAGCGATCGCGGCTCTCAAGGACAACCCCGATTTACAAGTCACATTGGTAGGCGATGCTCCCATTCTGGAGGCCGCCATTGCCAAGTCGGGCTATTCGGGTGATCGTCTGCGCATTCAACCAGCCGATGGCTGGATTGAAATGGAAGAGAAGCCGATCGATGCGTTGCGCAAGAAGCCGAATTGCTCGATCATCGTCTGCTGGCAGCAGATGGCGACTCAGCAGGTTGATGCTGTCGTCAGTGCTGGTCACACCGGTGCTGTCGTTGCGGCGGGACTGCGGACACGCCTGTTCCTGAAAGGGGTCAAGCGTCCCGGCATTGCCGTGGCACTGCCGACGACGAAAGGCAAGACGATCCTGATGGACGTCGGAGCCAATCCCGGTGCGCGCCCCGAACATCTGGTTCAGTACGGCATCATGGGTTCGATCTACGCTCGCGAGATGCTCGGTATCGAACAACCTTCCGTCGGGCTGATGAACATCGGTAGCGAAGACGGCAAGGGAACGGATGTCGTTCGCGAATCGCACGCACTGTTTACTCAAAGCGTTGTCAGCGACAAGTACATTGGCAACGTGGAAGGTCGCGACCTGTACAACGGTGCGGCCGATGTCGTCATCACTGAAGGGTTCGTCGGCAACGTCCTGTTAAAGGCGGCCGAGGGACTGGCCGACCTGATGATGAAGACTGTCGCCAGCAAAGTGATTGGGGCGTTGAATACTGAGAGAGCGCTGGCACAGCAAGCATTCCACGCCTTGGGCGAGCAATTCGAATACCACGAAACCGGCGGCGCCCCGCTGCTGGGCGTGCAGGGTATTTCGATCATTTGCCACGGCTCAAGCAATCATCGTTCGATCCAGAACGCGTTGCGTCTGGCCACCACCTTGAAAGCACGACGGCTAAACGAGCAGATTGTCGAAGCCTTGGAACGCGAGCCCTCGACAGCGATGAATTAATCGACCATTGGGGTCATCGAATTTCGATTCTGATTTTCGCCCGGCGGTCATCGACCTACCGGGCGTTTTGTTTTGAAAGGGAATCATGAGCCAGACAACGTTTTTGTTTCCAGGGCAGGGGGCTCAGCATGTTGGCATGGGGAAGACAATCGCCGAGCGATTCCCGGCCGCTCGTGAACTGTACAGCCGCGCCAGCGAGATCCTGGGATACGATCTGGCTCAGCTTTGCTTCGAGGGACCAGCCGAACGACTGGATGCGACGGTGATCAGTCAGCCAGCGTTGTTCGTCACCAGCATGGCTGCCCTGGAGATGCTGAAGGCCGAGAAGCCCGAAGTCGTGGCCGACTGCAAATTTGCCGCGGGACTAAGCCTGGGTGAATACACCGCGTTGGTCTTCGCCGAATCCATGAGCTTCGAAGACGGCGTCCGCGTGGTCAAAGTCCGCGGCGAAGCCATGCAGGCCGCTGCCGACGCGACTCCATCGGGAATGGTTAGTGCCTTGTTGCTGGAACGCCCCAAAGTCGATGTTGTCTGCTTGGATGCCGCATCGGCCGGTCGGATCTGGATCGCGAATTACCTGTGTCCCGGCAATACCGTGCTCTCCGGCGAGAAACCCGCCTGCAGTCGAGCTGCAGAACTGATCGAGCAAGCCGGGGGCAAGCCGATTCCTCTGGCCGTGGCAGGAGCGTTCCATACGCCACTGATGGAGTCTGCCTGCGAGAAACTCGCAGCAGTTTTAGACAGCGTGACATTGACGACACCGAAAATTCCCGTCATTTCCAATGTCGATGCGGGCGTTCATACGGAGCCGGACGACATCCGACGAGTGCTGGTGCGCCAGGTCACTCAGCCGGTGCTGTGGGAGGACTCGATTCGCTCACTACTGGCACAGGGAGCC
>DASYEA010000903.1:0-4780 GCA_036499265.1 Schlesneria sp.
ACCCGAGGTAATTCACGATATGCGAACCCCATCCGCCGCTGGGATTACCATCATTGAACCCCGCACGCCGTGGAGGTAATCCGCCATGAACCGATTCATATTGCATGAAAGCAGCGCCGAGATGACGCAACCGATCCTGGCACACTTGCTCTCGACTTTGATCGCGGGCCACCAGTATGGCAGGAGGAACCAAAATGGAGACGGCCAACAGGAAACCGGCGACAACCCCAAGCTCGATTCGTCTAAGCCAATGTTGCATGTGTTTTCTCGCTATTTGATAAGGACAACAAGTCAGTCGTCGGTTGACGTGGACGGAGAAGAGTGTGCCAGGGGCTGAAGATATCCTAATGCAGGATGGCGTCGGATTCAGCCCCCTCGCGACTCAATATTCGCCGACAATTTCCCCGGCGTTGATCGTCACGAGCGCAATCAAAACGTTGGCGTCCATGTTCTCGCTTAAGAAACGGACCGACCCGTCAACCAAGGATGTATTGCTTCCACCCTTATGAAAACTATACACCCCTTGGCTGTTATTACAGTTGAGCGTACAGCCGCCCGGGCCATCTTTTGTGGTGCCGTCACTACCGAAGATCCAGACCTGAAAGACCTGGAATGATGGCCAGGAACCCCAAGCGGTTCCCTGGCTCAATGCGGCATTACTCGCCTGCTTGATGCCCTTGATGTAATAGTCCGCACGACCAGCCTGCTCGGTGACCAGCATCGTACTCGTGGTGCCATCCGTGAAATCACGAAACATTCGCACACGCGGCAAGTCGTCCATACAGGTAATTTGATTGTTGCCGCTCAGCGACAACGTACCGTACTTCGACGAGGCAAAACTGTTAGGCCCGAAGTAATCACCAGCATAGGCGGAAGTGGTGACACCGCCAGTAATCACGGGGATCATGCGAGACCCATTTGGTGTCGACGGGCAGACAAATACGGACAGAGGGGTTTGAATCGCCGCTTTGTTCAAAGGATCGTAGAAATTGGCATTGAAGTTATACAGGGATTGCAGATTGGCCTGATCCAGAAACGGCAGAATTGACGGCCCCCAACCTCGCACGTTTGGGCTCGACGTAATTCGTCGCGGCGGGAAAACACGGTAGGACGACTCGTAATTATGGAATGCCAACGCCACCTGTTTCAGGTTGTTAGTGCAGCTCATTCGCCGGGCCGCTTCACGCGCCTGCTGCACGGCGGGTAGTAGAAGCGAGATCAGCACCGCAATAATTGCAATCACAACCAGCAACTCAATCAGCGTAAACCCGCGACGCTCCCGTCTCACAGACGTTCTCATCACTCTCATCACGGCAATACTCCAAGCGCGACGAACGTAGCCACAGCATCCCAACCTCCTTTCGAAGCACACACCGTACCTCTCACGGCAAATCGTCATTTCACTGTAGTTAGGGCAATTCGGCTTCTTGCCGACGACCGCAGCCTGTCGCTTCTTTCGACATCATGTCGAACAAATCGACTCGCGAGCCAGTTTAATCTCCAGCACATGAAACGCATCGCGAGCTTGAGATCCTCTGCAACGAGGAGTGGTTTGCTCGCCTCTTGGCTGCCAGGACGTGTTGGATAGGTAGCGGTCCGCGGTTGCAGTCTCGGCATTCGACGAATAGCCAAGCGGCGAGGGCATTGCCTTAGCGAAGGCCTCCTTGCACGACTGCCCAGCAGCGGGGCTCGGAATTGAATCCACTTTCAATCGACTCGCGCTCAATGGATGAACGGAACTTTACGTTGCATGCTCAGATTGTCGAAGGCGGAAATGTAAATCTGCTGCAGCTTGGCCCGGATTAGCAGATCCGCAGATGGCATTGCTGACGGCGACTCGTTTCGCTCCCACTTCGATCACGGCGGCGATGTTATCTGATGCAATACCGCCGATCGCGAACCAGGGGAGGATAATTTCGGCGGCGACTTGCTTCACAAATTCCAAGCCAGCGAATTCGTTGAACGATTTCGTGTGGCTGGGGAATGTGGGCCCGACTCCCAGATAGTCTGCCCCGTCGAGGACCGCCTGGCGGGCCTGTTCGATCGTGTGCGTCGAGACTCCAACGAGGCGATCCGGGCCAAGGATGCGACGAGCGTCTCGGACGGTGAGCTCGTCCTGCCCGACGTGAACGCCGTCGGCATCGGCAAGAACGGCCAGATCGGGCCGGTCGTTCATGATGAGTAAGGCACCGAATTCTTGCGTGATGCTGCGGATGCGGCGAGCGTGTTCGAGCAGTTCGCGGTCCGGCATCTGCTTTTCGCGCACTTGGACGATTCCCACCCCCGCCACCAGAGCAGCGCGAATGGTCGGTTCGAAGCCACCAGGGCACGAGTGCGACGTGACAAGTAGATACAGAACTCGATCGTGCAGGCGTTCGCCGGGGATGGCTGTCCGCAGGACCGCCTTTTCGGCGGTGTACAGGCGATATCGAAGCTGCTCGACCCGCTGGGCGAGGGCTGCGTCGATGACCTTGCCGTACTCCTCTAGTGTTCGAAGTGCTTCTTGAACTCGCTTGAAGGAGGCTCGGGCGACATCGGCGGGGGTCAGGCGAGCATATTCTGACGGGGTTCCGATCGCGGTGCCGACATCTCCGAGGGTATCGCGGGCTGCCAGACGGTTCGACTCGGGAATGCTGGCCAATGCAGCGGCCAAGTCGTGGCGGCACTCTTTCAGCAGGCGCGAGAGATGAGCGTCGTTCAGGGCGAATCGAGCGAATTCCTCGACCACACGCAGCCCTTCGCCTGCCCGATTGGCGGCGGCGTCCAGAATTCTCCATATTTCCAACGACGGTTGCATTCGATCCTTCCGTAGCGATGCGAGGTCCAAATCGGCGAGTTTGGCAGGTGAAACTGGACGTCGTACGACGCCGTTGCTTCTGAATCAAGGTCGAATGCTGCCTAGGTTTAGGGCGGTAGTGGCCGACTCCTTGCCCTTCGCCAGACACGCAACTAGAATCGCCCCGGAACCGTAAATGATCAAACAAGCATTAGTTGCGATTAAAGCTGTTGGAATGATAGTGCCGGTGATATCGAGGACCAAGTTCATTTGTTGGTAAGTGGATTGGATCTGTGAATGGCCAAAGACGATTTGTGACGACGTCTCCTTGATCGCTGGCGTAGAATGTTGGGTACGCGAAGAGGCGACTGAAAATCCCTGGCACGACCGGTGAAACGGTTCGTGGTGAAACGACGGTTATAAACAGTGGGTTGTCCCACACTTGGAAATCCGGAGGCTTCGTAATGTACGAGCGATTTACTGATCGCGCCCGCAAGGTGATGCAACTGGCCAATCAGGAAGCCCAACGATTCAATCATGAATACATTGGAACAGAGCACATCCTGCTGGGCCTCGTCAAAGAAGGTTCGGGCGTTGCGGCCAATGTGCTGAAGAACCTGGAAGTTGATCTGCGCAAGATTCGCCTGGAAGTCGAGAAGATTGTTCAGTCGGGACCAGACATGGTCACGATGGGCAAGCTGCCTCAGACCCCACGAGCGAAGAAGGTCATTGAATACGCGATGGAAGAGGCCCGCAACCTCAACCATAATTACGTCGGCACAGAACATCTGCTGCTGGGTTTGATCCGCGAACAAGAGGGCGTGGCGGCTCAGGTTCTGATGAACCTCGGCTTGAAGCTGGAAGACGTTCGCGAAGAAGTTCTGAACCTGCTCGGCCATGGAATGGAAGGGGCCGAGGGGACGACAGAACGTGGCGGCGCAGGTCAAGGCGGCGCTGCTGCTGCTGGCAAGACTGGCAAGAGCAAAACGCCTGCACTCGACAGCTTCGGTCGCGATCTGACGGAACTGGCTCGCCAGAACAAGTTGGATCCGGTCATCGGTCGATCCAATGAAATCGAACGCGTGATCCAGATCCTTTGCCGTCGCCAGAAGAATAATCCTGTTCTGCTCGGTGAAGCGGGTGTTGGCAAGACCGCGATCGTCGAAGGCTTTGCCCAGATGGTCGTAAACGGCGAAGTGCCGGAACTGCTGCGCGACAAGCGAATCGTGGTGCTCGACCTGGCGATGATGGTCGCCGGAACGAAGTATCGCGGTCAGTTCGAAGAACGTATCAAGGCGGTGATGAACGAAGTGAAGCGTGCCAAGAACACGATTCTGTTCATCGACGAATTGCACACCTTGGTTGGTGCTGGTGGTGCGGAAGGGGCGATCGATGCCTCGAACGTGTTGAAGCCTGCTCTGAGCCGTGGTGAAATTCAATGTATTGGTGCGACGACGTTGGACGAGTACCGCAAGTACATCGAAAAGGATTCGGCCCTGGAACGACGCTTCCAGATGGTCGTGGTCGAACCTCCATCACCAACGCAGACAATCGAGATCCTGAAGGGTCTGCGCGATCGTTACGAGCAGCATCACCGAGTACAGATTACCGACGATGCTTTGGCGAAGGCTGTCGAACTGTCGACTCGTTACATCACCGCTCGCTGTCTGCCAGATAAGGCAATCGACGTGATCGACGAAGCGGGCGCTCGCGTTCGCCTCAAATCGATGGTCCGACCACCAGACCTGAAAGAGATCGAAGAAGAGATCGAACGGCTGAATACTCAAAAGGAAGAAGCCGTCGCGAATCAGGACTTCGAGAAGGCGGCGTCACTGCGTGATCAGGCCGACAAGCTCAAGAAGAAGAAGGAAAACCTGAACAAGGACTGGCGAGAAAAGTCCAAGGAAAAAGATGGCGTCGTCGATGCCGAAGTGATTTCGGAAGTTGTTTCCAAGATCACCGGAATTCCGCTGACTCGTCTTTCGAGCGAAGACGCTGTCCGAT
>DASYEA010000904.1:0-3009 GCA_036499265.1 Schlesneria sp.
TACGGTCGTCAGTGGCGGCTTTGTCGGAGCGGCTCACCCCGAAGGCCTGAGCGCGGCACTCGAGCGACGATTTCTGCGCGATGCTCATCCTCGCAATTTGACCCTGGTCTATGCCGCCGGTCAGGGTGATGGAAAACTGCGAGGTCTCAATCACCTTGGTCATGAAGGACTACTGCGGAGGGTGATCGGCGGCCATTGGGGCTTACTTCCACAAATCGGTAAGCTGGCTCTCGATAACAAGATTGAAGCCTATTGCTTTCCCCAGGGAGTGATCTGCCACTTGCTGCGCGATATCGCGGCTGGACGCCCTGGCTGCATCACCCACGTCGGCCTGGGAACGTTCATCGATCCACTCGAACGGGGTGGGCGGATGAACGACGTCTCACCTGAAGAACTGATTGAACGCATCGAATTGTCAGGGAAGACATGGCTCTTCTACAAATCGTTCCCCATTCACATCGGGTTGATCCGCGCCACCGCGGCCGATCCGTTTGGCAACCTGGTGATGGATGAAGAGGCTGTCCTGGGTGAAATGCTCCCCATCGCGCAAGCGGTTCGGAACTGCGGTGGCAAAGTACTCGCTCAGGTCAAACGCCTATTGAACGAGCCGGCCGCCCCGAACTGCGTGCGAGTTCCTGGCATCTTGGTCGATCGAATCGTCGTCGCCGAGGGTGGAGAACACGATCAGACGTTCGCCGAAGCGGACAATGCGACCTATTATTCACCGCAATCAATGCGAGACCCCGGCACGTATCTGCCTCCGATGCCCTTGGATGAACGCCGAATCATTGCCGCACGAGCCTGCGATGAACTCGCCTTGGGTGCCATCGCTAACCTTGGGATCGGGATGCCGGAAGGAATCGCCAGGATTGCCTCCGAACGAAAACTCTTGGAGTCAGTCACTCTCACCGTTGAAAGTGGTCCCATCGGCGGTATGCCTGCCGGCGGTCTCAGCTTCGGAGCAGCAGTACATCCCGAAGCGATCATCGATCAGCCATCGCAGTTCGATTTCTACGACGGCGGCGGCTTGGACTTTGCCGCTCTTGGTGCAGCCGAAGTGGATCAGCACGGCAACGTGAACGTCTCGCGCTTCGGGCCCCGATTGGCCGGCGTCGGCGGATTCATGAACATCAGTCAGAATGCTCGCCGCTTGGTCTTTTGTGGCACATTCACTTCGGACGGATTGGAGGTTGAGATTCAGTCAGGTGGTCTCTCGATTCAACGCGAAGGCCGGATTCGAAAATTCGTCGAGCAAGTCGAACAAGTTTCGTTCAGCGGCCACACCGCACGACAGCGAAATCAAGATGTCCTGTTCGTCACCGAACGAGCTGTCTTTCGGCTGCTCGGCGATGGCTTGGAACTGATCGAAGTCGCACCCGGGATCAACATTGAGCGAGATGTCCTCGGTCAGATGTCCTTCCGGCCAATCATCAGAGAAGTGCGAACAATTCCAGCGCATGTCTTCAGGCCAGTGACCTGCTGATCCACCTCACGTGTGAATCGGGCGAGTGAGCTTATCCGCACACGTCAACAGTCGCGATGATTCGCGATGGCTGCAAGTTGATCAGTTGAGCGACCAAGGGTGCCGCCGCGTGCTTCTTCAGGTCGTGTTCCACTCGGGAAGGAGTAGCGATCCAAACATTGCCTGCTTGCTCTTTGCCACTCGCAGGTCCATAGATCAGGGTGATACTCATCTGAATCGCGGACTCGTCGAAGTCTGCGTCGTCCTCATCACCAGCAACGAAAATCTGGCGAGTGAAGTCCAGGTACTGCGATTCGAGCCCGTCAAATTCGTAGTCTGCGCTGCTCGACCCTCGAAAGTCGGTTGGCTCAGAAAGAACCAGATGCTCGCCACCTCCCCATTGGAATAGCAGCATGTCACCATCGTCTTCGACATCGGCGCCCGCAACGCGGACATCGCGATAGAAACGGACGACTTCTTCAATGACCGCAGTCGCCGTCAGGTTCCGGTCCTGACAGGACCGTGCCAACTCCCGGAATTGAGCAACGGCATTTTCTTGATCAACTTCCATCAACGACCCCACCCTGCTTGAGCCAAACCAATGTTCGGCCGAAGTATGAGGAGCGTTCACAGAACAATCAATCAGGCCGCTTCAGCATCCGAATCATTGTCCTGCTCGGCATCGGCGATCCGATTGCGAGGGACAAAGGGAAGGATGATTTCGTCGCTGGGGTACAACTGATACCGCATCACATAGGCGTCTTCTTCCGTATCTTCGTAGTGGCCACGCAAGACGCTATGGGCTTGCAGACCTTGCTTACGGAAGAAGAGTTGAGCGGCCAGGTTTGTTTCACGGACTTCCAGGCAGATTTCCTGCCGTCGCTGTTGCGACAACTTATTGACCAGCTTCTCGATCATCTGCGTGCCAACGTTTTGACGACGAGCCCAAGGAGCAACGGCGAAGTTGAGCACGTGGAGCTGCGACTTCAACAGTTCATAAATCATGAACCCGGCGATGCGTTCCTGTCGTTCAGCGACCATGCCGATGCAATTGCGCTGGCGCAGGCAGCAGAGGAAGTCCTCTTCGGTCCAAGAGAATTCGAAGCTTTTTTGCTCGATCTCAAGGACTTCGGCCATGTCGCGCCGAATCATCCAGCGGATCTGCACGTCGCAACGTGGTTGATTGTACTGATCGCGTGATGAATTTCCGAAGCTCATGAGGGCCTCCTTGCCATCTCTAAGTCTGCCGCCGGAAGTCGTGTGATGGCATTGCAATTCCATTGCGCCACGGACACGAGGCGATGAAAGTAATCGATGTGCGGCTCGCTGCCAAGGGGAGAATCTCACCTTGTCAGTATTTATCGTGTGAATTACAAGGCACCGATTCGAGTGAACAAAATGTATTGAGATCAAAGGGATCGTCCGCGCTGATGGATTACCACTTCAAACCACCGAGCAAAACATGCGCGACGACGGGAAAACCGCTCTCGCCGGGCACCGTTTGCCACTCGGTGTTGATTGAAAAGAACGGGGTGATGACGCGGTTC
>DASYEA010000905.1:0-10907 GCA_036499265.1 Schlesneria sp.
TTGGTTTCTGGACTGCTTTCCCGGGCAGACTGCATCCACGGCATAGCCAAGCACAGGCAAGGCTTGAAATGGCACCATGACTTCGTAGTCTTCGACAAAATCTCCAGCCAGCAGCAATACTCGCTTGGTAGTCATACTTGGTCCCGCGGCGATGACGATTTCGATGCCGTGCAAAGCGAGGTGCGTTCACACGAACGAGTCATGCTACCGGTGAGGATGTGGCGCGGCTACCGTCGGTCCGGCATTGCCGCGGATGCAGAGTCAGCTTGCGGAAATCACTGGCTGAAAATGAAAACACTCCGGTGGAGGCCGGAGTGTTTCGTAATTTCTCTCGGAATGCGATGTCAGCGTGCCGCGAGCGGCGTGACTCGATCGAGAAGGTAGAGTGGCTTGCCACGGCCATCGGTTTGACTGCCGTCGATGGCACCTTCCACCAGCACGATGTCACCGGTGCGACAGAGCGACAGATCGGCATGACTCGCCAAGGTCAGGCTGCCACCATTGCGGTCGCGTGGGTCGGGACTACCCGAGTACGTAATCTGCCATGTCTTGGATTTGCGATCAAACTCAAGGACGCCGCGGAGCCATTCCGGATTGCCATGTTTGGTATCGCGACCGTACGGATTCAATCCTTCCGGAGGGGCGACATAGTTGACGTTCTGGAGCACGGCCGGCTCCGCATTGCCTGAGCGCAGTGGCTTCTCGAATGGATCGACCTCTTCTTCACTGATTCGCTCTGGCTGCGTTTGCCGCGCTGGGGCGTTGTTCAGATTTGATTCCTGTTCAAATGGTGATTCCAAGCCAGTGTCGCGCTGAGACGAAGAAGAAGTCGGCTGCAACGCACCAGGGTTGTTCGCCGCTGGCCCACTGCCGGTTCCCAAGTCATCCCCCGGAGCCGGAACTACTCGATTACCACCCGATGATCCCGCCGGAGGATTCGGATCAAAGGTCGGCGCATTGCCGCCGCTTGATCCACCACCGGGCGTGTCATAAGTCGATGGGGGCGTCGTCAGAGGCGTTGGGCTGCCGGTTCCTGGCGCTATACCGGGGGTATAGGGCTGACCTGGCGGTGCCGTATAAACCGGATTACCAGGATAAGCAGGCTGGTATGGCTGGCCATAAGGCTGGTAGCCGTAGGGGCTTTGGTTGCCATATGGCGAATAGCAGCCAGCGCAAGCCAGAAGTCCGACTAACACCAACTTTTTAAGGGAGGCGGATGGCATGCCCCAATCCTCGCAAGGCGAATTCCAACAAAAAACAACGCGTCGTCGCACGGCCCCCCGGCGTCGGACGGTCGGGATGTACTGGATGCCTGAAATTGTGTCCAGATGACTTCGGCAGATTCAGCCGAAAAATCGACGCAGTCTGCCTATTTGATCTAATTCGTTGGTGAACTACAACTTTAATTGCAGAAGCGAGAGAGGCGATAACGCCTTCTACTTTGCCAAACCGCAAGCGTGGTTGCCGTCAGCATCGTCAGACGGCGATACCTTATTTTTCCGCGCCGTCGCGGGTACTCATCTTTTCCAGCAGATTTGGATCGGTCTTGTTGGGGAAGAGTTTGACTGTGCCGTCCCCCAGCAGGAACATCGAGCCCTGTCCTGATTGACTGCCGAAGCCGTCCCCGTCCTTGTTGAGGCCTCGACCGATCTTGCGCCAGTTTTCGGGATCGCCCCAAGGGGGGTAGGTTCCTGCGAGTTCTCCGATGATCAGCGTGTTCGATAGACCGTCGGTCACTTCATTTCGCTTCACCGCGGCATCACGCTCGAAGATCCCGAGGTGTGCCAAACGATTGCCTTCGTTGATTTCGCCACCCACACCGGCATAGTGAGCAATGGCAAATCCATCGCCGTTGCGCGCCCGATCTCCACCCGCCGCGAAGTAAATATTGACGTTGGTCCCCATAGCGTTTCGATTCACGGGATCATCGAACGGCTTTGCCTGATCGATGCGCTGATAGAGCTCGGCTTCTTTGACAAAGGGCAGCAGGAATGTCATCCAGCCGTGCTGCCCACGGATCTTTCCGGCTTCGGTGCGCAGGAACGTGCCGCCAATGGGATAGGCGTCGTGCTGCTTGTAGTGGAGGTCCAAGCCGTTGCTAATCTCCTGCAGATGTGTTCGCGTCAGTTGTTCTCCTTTCGGTTCGCGCAGACTTCGTCCGACGCCCGAGATCAGCATCGGTCCCAGAAAGATGCCGACCGTGCCGCATAGCATCCCGACAATCGATAGAGCGCGTGAGCGCGACGAGAAGCTGTGGCGTCCCGGACCAGTGAATGCCAGGAAGCCTGCGATGATCGCGGCGAAACCCAACGCCGGCGCAGGTAGACCAGCAAACACGCTGGGAAGCAGCGATAAGAATGAGGCGGCCAGTGCTGTGATGCCGCAGACAGCACTGATTTTGACCTGCTTATAAGCCTGACTCTCCATCAAACGGTGACGCGGAGATTCAAGCTGATCTAGATCGATGATTTCCATCGATGCCGGGCGATTCAGCACGACCTCTGGAGTTGGCTCGGCCTCTTCTAACTCAACTTGGTTCTCAATTTCATCCTCAGGCGGATCGACCGATTGCTCTTCTTCGACTTCTGCTTGGTCTGCAGACACAGCGGAGTCGTCGTTGAACATTCCTGCGATCGAGACTCGATTGACCCGCGCGCCGGACTCGCGGCTCGTCTCATCCGTGGCGCGCGGCAGAGGCTCGAACAATCTTCGTCGTGCCGGAGGACCGTTCGACCACGACTCGATTTTTGGTGCTTGCCGTTCGGCATTAGGCTGGGGAGCCGGTTTGGCCGGAGCGGATTCGTCCACCGAGGCCTTGCCCATGATCCCCCACAGGCCGCGCTGTCTCGGCGAAGGTGCCTCCGGGCTGTCGGTGATCTCGGCGGGAGGAGGCTCCTGAGCTGTTGTCTCTTCCTCGATTTCAGCGGGTACAGCCGGTTGCCCCACCGTCTCTGCGGAGGCTCCCATCAGCGACCACAACCCACGGGGTTTGGTTGGAGTCGGGTCCGAGTCCGGTGGCGAGTCCGTCATACGCTACTGAACCTTGGTAATTGCGGTGACTCGCAGCCTGGCAGGATCCAGTCTATCCCTTCGGCACGACGGTTCGTCCCAAGGCTGTATCAAACTCGCTGATCGCAGGGACCAGCATCGCGATGACCGTGAATCCATAAGCTGCGACAACGAACAAACAGACACCGAGCGTCTGCCCCAAGAGGAAGCTGGTGATGGCGTAAAACGTGCAGAATGGCAAGATCCCCGCCGCCAAAGTCAAGGCGGGTGAAGGATTGCGATGTGTCAACGACGCCCAGAGCCCCAGGCTGCCTCCTAGAATAAAGACCAGAAAACTGGGCAATTGCAGTCCGAATGAAGCTCTTGCCTGCAGGATTAGGATCATGCAGATGAAGATGCCAACAAACAGGAAGAAGACTGTACCCAGGCTATTGGCAATTGCCGTACGGGAATTGGCGTAGCTCAAGCCAGAATGAAGTCCGAGCATCGCGCCGAACAGCACCAATGTCAGCAATCCCAGGCTGATGTAGATGAAGTTCTCCAGAGAAATCACGCCGCGAACCGCAAACCAGCCCATGAACAGCATGGGGGTAATAATCAGCTCTTTGCTGTTGAATAGCACTCCACCCAGTTTTCCAAGAATGAACTCTCTGGCGGTGACATCTGTGACCAACAGCAATTCCAAAGTGCCCGCATCGCGCTCGGTCGTCAGCGAAGTGACAGCCTGAGCATTCACAAGCAGCATCGTCAGCAAACTCAGTCCGACAAATGCCGCACCGGCTGGAGAAATCATGCCGAGAACCAAGCCGCCTGTTTGAGGCGAGATGGCAATCGAATAAATGGCAAAAGCGGCCACAACAAGATAGGCCAGCTTGATCAGGATCACTTTGCGGCCGTAGGCCTTGGTCATCATTTCCCGCCAGATGACCGGGCTATTCCACACGACGCGCGGTGGCCGAACAACACCTTGAACCTTTTCGTCCTTCGTCGCTGCCTCACCCAGCGTTCGCGAGGGGTTCCAGATTCGAAGTCGCATGATTGCCACCACCGACAGCAAGATTCCCATCGCAGCCAGTTCTGCGGTCGAAGTCACGGCCGCGGTGACAAAAGTCGTTCCGCCGATCGCATTCAACGGATCGAGCACGCGGATCATCGACCTGAACGGATTCAAGCCCGCTAGAATCAAGCTCAACGAGCTTGATGATCCGCAGATCAAAAGAGCCCCTTCAATGACCCCCAACGACAAGACGATGCCGATCAAGCTGATGGCGAGTGTCTGAAAAGTTTTTTCACGCCAGAACGCGACCAGAGAACCCCAACAGCCCGCGAGAAAGCCTGTCGCAGCCGAGATGGCGATGGCGCAGCAGATCTGGGTCAGCGAGACGCCGCCCAGTAAATGCACGAACACGAATACTGGGATCGACGAAGCGAGCAGAACAGCAGGCAAGAGCAGGCTTGCGGTCAGCTTTCCCAGAACAAACTCGCTGTCGCTCAGGTCGGTCATCAGTAGCAACAACATTGTCCGCCGATCTTTCTCCTGTGCCACGTTTCCTGCAGCGAACAGGACCGAGAAAAAGATCATGAGTGTGAGTTGGATCAATGCGAAGACTTGAAACAGCAGTTGGCCAAATCGCGCGATCTCACCGAGATTTCGAACTTGTTGCCACCCAAACGTGGTCTGGGCCGCGGTATACATCAACACGAACAAGGCACCGACATATCCTGACCGCACCATGAAGTGCTTCAATTGGCGGGGGACGGTGAGTGTTTCGCGAGAAAACAGCGGACCAGCTAACAAAATACGCTCCGTATGATCGCCAGGCGATTCTGCAGAAATTACAGCCGGAAACCCGATAGACTATTTCTCGACGACCCAGATGTTTCGGAATCGAACCGGGTTACCGTGGTCCTGCAGATAGAGCGGACCTGGCTCCTTGCCTTCGGCCAGCGGTGCCGCGGTGGTCGACTTGGGGATCGCGACATTTTCATGAATCACGACGCCATTGTGTTTCACGCTCATCCTGGCATCGGCCGTTTTCTTTCCCGCGTCATCGTACTTCGCGGCCGTAAAATCGATGTCATACGTTTGCCATGACAACGGCGGGAAGCACATGTTGACATCGGGCCTACTCACATTATAGATCCCGCCACATTCGTTGTTCTCGCCCGCCAGACCGAACGAATCCAGAATCTGGACTTCGTAACGCCCCTGAGCGTAACAACCGCTGTTGCCGCGCCCCTGCCCTCGAGCCGCTGGCATATAGCTGAGCATGAACTCCAGGTGCAGCTTGTAGCTTTGAAACTTCTGCTTGCTGGTGGCCCCTTGAACCAGCAGGTTGCCATCCAGTTTGCCACCATCGAATTTGTCGGCCGATGTCCCGTCGAACAGGACGATCGCTCCTGCGGGCGGTTTCTCACCTTCTGTCGAACTCTTTCGTGTTGTCTTCTTGAGTTCACCAAGGCTGTTTCCGGAAGGATCTCGGATGGTCATGACTCCGTCGCGGACTTCGGCCCCGGCCTCGCCAACCTTGAAGAGCGCTGCTCCGCCGGAAAGTTCTCCATCGACTTCGCGCCGATCTGATCCATCCCATCCATCGCCGGGAAGTCCACCCATAAAACCGACCGCATGGAATTTGCCGCCTCCCAGGGCAATCACTTGAACCCCAAGCTTGATCTCGTCGCCATCGATCGGTATCGCTCCTGCGTATTCACCCTGGAAAGGGAAATCCGCATCCGCTTGCTTAGGGTCCAATGCGGGCTGTTGCGCCGAACTGCTTGAAACAAACGCTGACAGCAGAAGCAGGGTCATCGCCAATTTTGAACGGCAAGCCATTGCAGTGGTTCCTTAGTAGTCGCGCAGAGAAGTCGCATCAGATCGAGGTCATTGACTCGGAAGCGACAACATTGTGAGAGCGCGCCGCCAGATAAGCAACAATCTGGGCCATGAACCGCATTGGAGGGGAATAGCACGGATTTATTCTGGCTGCTGACCGCGAACGACTTCCCAGTGCTTCCGGATGATTTCGGCCGCCTGCTCCTTGAGAGTTTTCGGAGGCTGACGAATCGTCGGGACCACAGGTGCCACGGCCGGCGCTTGCGGTGCTGGCTGCGCAGGAAGCAAGGTGTCTGCGGAGACAGTCTCCACGGGGTTTGCAGATTGGCGTCCCTTGATCACCGTGGTGTCGGGGGCCGCCGCATTTTGAGTTTGCTCGTCTTCAGTCAACCAACTGGAGATGTCATCGTCAGAAAGTCGTTCGTCGACAGCCTTCAATTGAGACGGCCGCAATCGAGGAACCTGAAACAAAGCCGCCCCGATTCTCAACACATCTCCTGGCTTCATCAGATATGGCTGGCTAATGGCCACATCGTTTACGTAGGTTCCATTCTGGCTTTCCAGGTCGCGCACCCAGACGCCATTTAAGGCCCCTTTTAGAGAGCAGTGGCGGCGACTGATCAGGCTCGACGCGATTCGCATATGGCAAGATTCGTCACGGCCGACGATGACTTCGCGATCAGGCAGGATCAGTCGCTGCCCCTTCATTTTTCCAGAGAAGATGATTAGATCCGCCATGATTTCACCTCGTCATCTCTCGACTTCAATTGTCGAGGTTTGGCCCGAATCACTTGAACGATTGTGCCGACAATCTCAACCCACTGAACTATGTGCGAGGGACAGCAACAGGTTCACCACACTGCGGGCACGTCAGACTCCTGCCACGATGTGTCGAACTCACCTTAAATTTCTTACCACAAGTGCAAACAAATCGGATCCGCAGAGGATCGGCCTCATGATCCATGTGCGTTCTTTCCCACAGTTTGTTCGCAATTTCACGCATTTTTGCGATGAGCTCGAGCGGTTGGTAGGGCTTTGTCAAATAGCCATCGGCCCCGACTTTCCGAGCCAGCTCACGTGACTCAGGCAGATCGATGGCGGTGACAATCAAGATTGGCACCGCATCATCAGTATGCTTCAAGCGTTCGCAGATTTCGAACCCGCTTTCACCAGGCAGAATCAAATCCAGAATCACAAAGTCTGGCTTCTGCATGACGAATGTGGCTTGGGCTTGTCCGCCGTCTTTCGCGATACGAACCTTGAAACCGTCACGTTCCAGGATCGTCTTCAAGACATCCGCAGAATCCGCATCGTCTTCGACAACCATCACCAGATTGATGGGGAGTTCAGCACTATCCAGACTTGCCCAGCGTTCTTGATCCATCACGTAAGATCCCGCTAGCTGGTGAGGGTGTGCATCGCGAATTGGTTGGCCCGATGCAAATCATCCATGACATTCGATTCCAATTCGTGTTGGATAACCAATTTCGGCCTTTAACGCAATCATTTTCAGAACAGGCGAGGCCAAGTTTTCACAAGCTGACAGCAAGGGATTCCCCTCTAGGACATCCCCCGTTTTTGATCCTCTTCGTGGTCGTTTTCTCATATCAATGTGTACTCGGCCACACCCGAACTATCACATGCCAGATCAGATTGTGATGGTAAGTTGCCGCCCCTGATTCAATAATTCCCCGAGAAAACAGGCAAAAAACATTGATTCGATCATTGACATTCATCCCGGTCGCCACTTTACTGACGCCCCACTGGGGATGGGTATTCCTCCGGGAAACAAGGAAGTTTGTTTCGAAATGGAATTCGGCCGATCAGGCTGATTGCACCAAAGGAGTCGTAAAGATGACGGAAGCCAAGAAGACAAAGTCCAAGACCGAAGTCCTCAATGCCCTCGCTGAATCAACCGGTCTCAGCAGGAAGGACGTTGCCAATGTTTTCACTCAACTCAGTGAATTGATCGGCAAGGAAATCGGCAAGAAGGGCCCCGGCGCTTTCAGCCTGCCAGGCCTGCTGAAGATCCAAGTTGTGCGAAAGCCAGCTACGAAGGCATCGACTCGCGAAAACCCCTTCAAGAAGGGCGAGATGATGGTTGTGAAGGCCAAGCCTGCTCGCAACGTGGTCAAGATTCGCGCTCTGAAGTCACTGAAGGACTTGGCATAGTCCCTTCGCGACGAAGCATCCCCGTGGTGACGAATTTACTGTCACGCCGGGTTTTGAATCAGTTTAGTTTGATGTGAAAGTCGAATCGGGGAGATGTATCGTTCGAGGAAATCTCGGGCCACTTGACCGTAATCCTTGTAATCTCTACAATCTCTGTGGCGAACCGTGAAACGGTGCTGCGTGCGAACGTCCTTTAGGGAGGTCCACAAGCACCTACTGTAGATCGCTCGCGGCTACCAGTTCGCTGACAGGGATGTAGAAGCTGCAAAGAGGTAGTGAGCACCGGGAGTCTCCAGAAATGTTGGTACTGTCGCGGAAAAAGAACGAGAGCATCGTTGTCAACGATTCGATCGTTATTACGGTGGTTGAGATTCGCGGCGACAAAGTTCGCTTGGGGATCGAAGCTCCGCGCGAAGTACCCATTCATCGGAGCGAGGTGCATGCCGCTATCGTCGCGCAAGAGGCTGCTGTGGCTCCGGCCCCAGTCGAACAGCCTTGTGCCTCTCCCGAGGTCTAAATTCGTCAGTTTTTTTGATGAATTTAGGATACGCAGGCCGGTTGATTGTGCCCGCGTTTTTTGTTAATTTGGTTGATCTTGGGATTGAGTTTTTCCGCTGAGCAGTCGATCTCTCCGTACAGAAACTTTCAGACGCGGCCCCATCGTCTAGAGGCCTAGGACATCGGATTTTCAGTCCGAGTACTGGGGTTCGAATCCCCATGGGGTCAGTCGCGAAACAGCCCATGCTCTTTTCAGAGCATGGGCTGTTTTTTTGTTATCAGTTGGTCATTCGCGCGGAGGCGGAAATCTAGTTTTTCTACCGCAAAACTTGTCCGACTGTCGCGGGGCCAGATCCGTGGTTCCTGCCTCAACACTGCTCGCTGGATTCCCGCCTCCGGGGGAACGACGGTAACAGCCAATCTCCGCTTGCGGCTAACCTTGAGCTCGTGTGACCGGAGCCTTCGAATTGTCGCCGATAGCGCGATTCAGGGCTTTCAAATAGGCCAAGGCACTTGCCTCGATCACGTCCGTGCTTACGGCTTTGCCGTGATAGCGACGGCCGAGATAAGCGATTTCAACGCTGGCTTCTCCCTGTGCGTCTTCGCCGCCTGACACCGCTCGCACCTGATAATCCTTCAGTTCGGCCGAAACACCAATAATGCGCTCCATCGCTTTGCAAACGGCATCAACAGGGCCGTCGCCGATCGCCGCATCGCGAAACGCTTGCGGGGCCTCGGCGTTCACGTCGTCGCGCAATTCTACTGTGGCAGTCGGAATCGTGCCGGTTCCAGCACCAATGTGGAATTGGACCAGTTGCCATCGATCCGCAGTCTGCGTCGTCTGCTTGTCGATCAGTGCTACAATATCAGCGTCGTAAACGTGTTTCTTCTTGTCCGCGAGGGCGATGAAATCATCGAACACCTTCTGCAGCCGGGCATCGTCCAGCGTGTAGCCCAATTCGGTGACACGGGCGCGAAAGGCATGGCGACCGCTATGCTTGCCGAGCACCATGTTTTCACCGATGAAGCCAACGTCTTCGGCACGCATGATTTCGTAGGTGGCGCGATTTTGCAACATGCCGTGCTGGTGAATTCCAGCCTCGTGAGCGAACGCGTTCTGCCCGACGATAGCCTTATTTCGTTGCACGAGCATGCCGGTGATCGATGATACCAACCGACTGGTGCCGCAGAGCTTCGGCGTATTGATTCGAGTCTCCACGCCGTAGAAGTCCTTGCGAGTTTTCATCGCCATTACGATTTCTTCGAGGGCCGCGTTGCCTGCTCGCTCGCCCAAGCCGTTGATCGTACATTCGACCTGCCGGGCACCTGCCTCCACGGCGGCAAGACTATTCGCGACAGCCAATCCCAAATCGTTGTGGCAGTGAGTACTGATCACGGCCAGTCCAATATTGGGGACGTGCTGCTTCAAATGCGTGATGACTTTGAAGTAGTGGTTTGGTGTGGCATACCCGACCGTATCGGGGATATTGACCGTTGTCGCACCGGCGGCGATGGCTTTTTCGACGACTTCGCAGAGGAAATCGAGCTCCGTGCGAGCAGCGTCTTCTGGCGAAAATTCCACGTCGTCGCAGAAGGTTTTCGCGAGCTGCACGTGCTCGACGGCCGCTTTCACGATTTCCTGCTCGGCCATTTTCAGCTTGAACTGTCGATGGATGGGACTGGTGGCAAGAAAGACGTGAATCCGCGATTTCGCAACCCCTTTCAATGCTTCTGCTGCGCGTTCAATGTCTTCGCGACGACAGCGGGCCAAAGCACAGATTATCGTTCGATCGCCAAATTTCTGGGCCACTGCCCGAACGGCCTCGAAATCACCTGGTGACGCAATGGGAAAGCCCGCTTCAATGACATCGACGCCCAGTTCCACCAGCGCCTCGGCAACCTTCAGCTTTTCGGGCATGGTCATGCTGCAACCGGGTGATTGCTCGCCATCGCGGAGCGTGGTGTCGAAGATCGTCACAGTGTCGGACATTTGAGATTCCTATCGGGAGGCCAATGCCTCCGACCATTAATTCGGGCAGGTGATGGAACGCCAAGAACCTCATTCCATGCACCAGAAAAGCAAAAACCCTGAGGTCGAGACCTCAGGGTGAACTTGTGCATTGAATGCGGTTGGACGTTCCCCGGACCTCGCCTTTCAGCAGGTAAGTAGTAGCGATAGCAGTCGGGGAAGCGATCGGATCATGAAACCACTTATCGGCAGGGGACAATCACCAACAACAGGATGATATCGGTGAAAACAACGACGGTCAAGAACCCTTGAACACGGCGACAGACACGGGAACCTGATGAGGGGTTCAGAGCATTGGTGGCCATGTCCTGACGACTCTAAGCTGTCTTCACTGTCTTGACACCCTCTTGGGGCGGGCTAGAATTC
>DASYEA010000906.1:0-1978 GCA_036499265.1 Schlesneria sp.
CGTTGGGATGTGACTTGTCAGGGATGGCTTCGAGCCGGATTGCCGCGAGCCGCGATTCCGTGAATGGAAAACTGACCGTATATTTTTCGATTGCGGGGCTGCCTGGGGCGACGAGCACCGAGCCGTCAGCTTGCAGTGTCAAAGCCGAACCGCTGGCTGCCTGCATCGTCGAGGGCTTCAACATTGTCCAGCGACTCCGTTGCCGCTGCTCCATTTCCCATTTGTGAAATTCTGCTTCCAATTCGGGAGTGGGCGTCTCCAGCTTCTTCCTCAAGTCGGTCAATTCGATACCAAGGCGGTTGATCAACTCCTGCTGCGCGGCAGTCGGAATAAACGCAGTCGGAAATTCGTCTCCTCGGTCACTGTCGGCCGTCTGATTAAAGAAGGCATAGAACTGGTAGTATTCCCGCTGTGCAATGGGATCGTACTTGTGACTATGGCACTTGGCACATCCCATGGTCAAGCCCATCCAGACCTGGGCCGTCGTATCGACGCGATCCTTGACCGCCGCGATCCGGAATTCCTCGTCATCAGTTCCCCCTTCTTCATTGACCATCGTGTTGCGATGGAAGGCCGTGGCAAGAAGTTGGGTTGGTGTGTGATTCGGCAGCAGATCGCCCGCGAGTTGTTCACGGGTGAACTGATCGTAGGGCAGGTCTGCGTTGAACGCATCGATGGTCCAGTCACGAAATCGCCACATGGAGCGGGTTCGGTCCTTTTCGTAGCCGCGTGTATCCGCATAGCGCGCCAGATCCAGCCACAATCGGGCCCACCGTTCACCATAAGCGGATGATTGAAGCAGACGATCAACGAGTTTCTCGTAGGACTCGGGAGACGAATCAGCGAAGTAAGCTGCAGCGATTTCTTCAGTCGGTGGCAGGCCGGTCAGGTCTAATGCGACGCGACGCAACAGCCGCGATTTGTCCGCTTCGGGACTCGGTTTCAATCCTTCGCGATCGAGTCGTGAGAGAATGAAACGATCAATGTCGTTTTTCGGCCAGTTCTGATCACTGACTGCAGGTGCGGTAGGCCGAACCGGCTTTTCGAAGGCCCAATGGGAACTCCAGCCGGCGCCCTGTTCGACCCATCGCTTCAATAAGTCGATCTGTTCTGGAGTAAGCGTCTTTCCGGATTTCGGTGGTGGCATGCGCTCGGCATCGTCTGTCGAGATCATGCGGCGGATGGCTTCGCTGTTATCGATGCTCCTGGGGGCAAAAGCCACATGGTCATCATGCTTCGCGAATGCTCCTTCAGGCGTGTCCAGCCGCAACTCGCCTTTGCGGTGCTCTTCATCCGGACCGTGGCATTCGTAGCAATTCCTGGCCAGGATTGGCCGGATATCGCGGACAAAATTAACCGGCTTTGCAGGTGCCTCTTGGGCCAACCCCAGTGTGGTCAGGCTGAAAAAGATGGCCAGCTCATAGACGGAGAATTGATACGAATCTTGGCGGGGCATAGCGCTCCAAACGACTTATTAATATAGTTACAGCGCGCTAACCTTGCGTTTGCCGGTCGATGCGCGGCCTCGATCAGCGTTTTTGGGCATTTTGAAGGAAAACCCAAAGTTAAACCGGGCTAAGTAAGTCAACGTCTTAAAAGCTGGCGTTTGTTCCGATTCAGCGTCGGATTCAGATCCTTGTCCCGGAGGGATATCTTTATTCAACTGATTATTGACGCCATGGTCACGTAACAGAAACTGCGTAAAATCTTTTCTGCTCCTGCATCATCCCACCCTCATCATCTCACCCGCTGGGGCCCTGGCCCTTCCGGTGTTTTCAATCCGATGCTTAATCGACGTAGAAAAACTCGTTGAGATTATAAAGAACCAAGCAAAAGGCGGACAGAGCCTGACTTGATTCAGTTGCATTGCCCGACACCTGGCGGTGTTGCAGGAACTTGAGGCCTTGATCGAGTTCATCGGGGCCCGGTGCCCTTCCAACCGCCAATCGATACGCGAGCGTGATCTGCGAGGTCGGAT
>DASYEA010000907.1:0-2079 GCA_036499265.1 Schlesneria sp.
CCCTCCTCGTGCAGTTCGGGGCGGAACTCGTTGCGCCACGACAGAACAAGTTTCTTGTGCAATTCGATCTCGAGAACCTCGCCGCTGTCTGCCACGCGTCCGTCAGGAATCATGATTCGCCAGGGGGATCCCTTGCTCCAGTCACATTCCTGCCAGGTTTCCACCCAATATTTGCGAGTGAACTCGGGGTCGATTAATGCCTGCCACAGTTTTTCTGGAGTCGTACGGATGTAGGTGACGTAAACGAATCTCGAGTCAGCCATGAGTTTCTCCTGGAGAGTTTTTTGAATTCGACAGTTTCCCCGCCGATGGATTTATTATGCAACCTTTTGGTTGCATGTCAAGTCAATTCAGTTCGGCGCCCCGGAGTCAAAAGAACGGTCGCGGAGTGTCCGGGTCGAGCCGCGTCGTGCTCCGGCGAACGCGATGAGAGGCCTGTGTACAATGGCCATCGACTTGCCACTTTGCTGTGAATCGTTGACGATTGAGCCGCGACCGCCGCCGAGAGGGCTGGAATGCGAAACTGCACCCCACGCTGGAGCACAACCATGCGACACCGAGATGACTTCTGCCAACAACTCAGCCGTCGGGCCTTTATCCAGAATGGAACTCTGTTGCTGGGGGCAGTTGCGGCGTCTGATCCGCTGACGCTCTTTGCCGACGAGAAAGCTGATCCACTTCGCGTCGCGCTGATCACGGATTTGCACTACGCAGACAAGCCGCCGGCCGGAACCCGGTACTATCGAGAAACACTGGACAAGCTTGAGGAGGCCGCAACGCGGTTCGCGAAGGACAAGCCGCAGTTCATTGTGGAACTCGGCGATTTGATTGATGCCGCCGATTCCGCAGAAACGGAACTGCGGTATCTCAAGACTGTCAACCGCGTGTTTTCACCGATCTGTAGCGACCGTCACTATGTTCTTGGCAATCATTGTGTCGATATGCTCACGAAGGCTGAATTCCTCAATGGTGTAGAACAAAAACAATCGTATTATTCTTTCGATCGAGGCGGGTTCCACTTCATCGTTCTGGATGCTTGCTTTCGCAGCGATGGTGAACCTTACGGCCGAAAGAACTCGAAGTGGAATGATGCCAACATTCCGGCCGCTGAAATCGCATGGCTTCAAGCGGATCTGAAGGCGACTGGCAAGAAGACCATTGTGTTCGCCCACCAGCGGCTGGATGTCAGTAACGATCTTGGAGTAAAAAACTGCCCCGAAGTAAGACGACTATTTGAAGAGTCAGGCAAGGTGCTGGCCGTCTTTCAAGGTCACAGCCATCAGAATGATCTGAAGGACATTGGTGGAGTCCACTACTGCACGCTGGCTGCGATGATCGAGGGCACTGGAGCGGAGAACAACGGATATTCCATGATGGAAATTGATCAGGATGGATCCATCCGCCTGAAAGGCCACCGACGGCAAGCCGGCTATGACTGGAATAAAAAGTGACGCCAGAACTTGTCTCTGCGATTCGTCACACAGGATTTGAATGTACCGACCCGCTGCAAGCCATCGTCGGACGCTGGTTGAAGCACGGTCAAAAGGGAGCCATGCCGTGAAAATAGTCATTACGAGCGTCCTCGTGGACGATCAGGAAAAAGCCTTGCAGTTTTACACCAATGTTCTCGGCTTCGTCAAAAAGCACGATATTCCCATGGGGGCCTCGCGCTGGCTGACGGTCGTATCGCGGGACGAGCCTGATGGGGTCGAACTGCTACTCGAACCAAGCGAGCATCCGGCGGTTGGACCGTTCAAACAGGCGCTTGTCGAAGACGGAATTCCGTTCACGTCATTCGGAGTGGTTAACGTACACGCAGAATACGAGCGGCTGCGTGCCGCTGGCGTCGTATTTACTCAACCACCTGTTGAAATGGGGCCAGTCACGACTGCCGTACTCGATGATACCTGCGGTAATCTGATTCAGATCGCACACAAAAACGAGCTGTAGGCCATCGGACAGGGCGAAGACATGACGGCATGAACACAGGGATGTCGTTAGAGTTGCTTGTCAGCAGGCAGGCGGTACTGAACCAGGCTGCATCCCAGTGTATCACCCATGTCTCCAAACGTGTGTCCG
>DASYEA010000908.1:0-5664 GCA_036499265.1 Schlesneria sp.
GAAGGGGCTCTGGGTGACCCTGACGAAGCGAAGCGCAAGCAGGCCGTAGAAAATCACCACAAATGGGTCGAAGCAGCGAAGTTTCTGGGGTGTCACTCCATCCGCGTCAACGCCCAGTCGAGTGGCACTTACTGGGAACAGATGAAGCTGGCCGCCGACGGCCTGCGCAAGCTGACCGAGTTCGCCGCGACGCACAACATCAGTGTCATCGTCGAAAACCACGGTGGTCTGTCGTCGAACGGCACGTGGCTGTCCTCGGTGATACATTCCGTGCAGCATCCCGGTTGCGGCACGCTGCCGGACTTTGGCAACTTCCGCGTGGCCGACAAGATTTGGTACGACCGCTACAAGGGAACCGAAGAACTGATGCCGTTCGCCAAGGGTGTCAGCGCGAAATCGCATGAGTTCGACGAAGCGGGCAATGAAACCAAGACCGATTATCGCAAGATCCTGCCGATCGTGTTGTCCTACGGCTACCGCGGTTGGATTGGTGTCGAATACGAAGGGGGCAAGCACAGCGAAGCCGATGGAATCAAGATGACCAAGAAATTGTTGGAAACTGTTAGGGCCGAATTGTCCTGACCGCGATGACTATCCGTTTCGAGACGCACAGTATCTGAATTCGATTGATTACCCTTCTCAACAGGAACCGCCTCATCGTGATTCGTTACCTAATTGTATTGACCGCGCTACTCGGCCTCGGCCGATCAACCTTTGCTCAAGTCGTCGAGACGCCATTGGGTCTTGAACCTGTGGTCGCCTTTGGCGATTTGAAATGGACGGGATGGGAATCCGACAAAGACGGCGTGCCGACGCCGCTTCGCCCAATCCTGTTGACGCACGCCGGCGACGGTTCGGGCCGCATCTTTGTGCCGCAGCAGCAGGGGATTGTTCACGTCTTCACTCCCGAGTCGAAAGAGACGAAAATCTTCTTGGATCTGTCCAAGAAAGTCGTCTATGTCGACAAGGAAAACGAAGAGGGTTTCCTGGGGATGGCGTTTCATCCCAAGTACAAGACCAACGGCGAGTTCTTCGTGTTCTACACGACGACCAGTCATCCGCACACGACGGTGATTTCGCGATTCAAGGTTTCGAAGGACGATCCCAACAAAGCTGATCCAAGCAGCGAAGAGGAACTGCTGCGAGTTGAGCATCCATATTGGAATCACAAGGGTGGAACGATCTGCTTTGGCCCTGATGGTTATCTGTACATCACGATTGGCGACGGCGGAGCGGGCAATGATCCGCACAACAATGCTCAGAACCTGCAGACGTTGCTCGGCAAGATCCTGCGAATCGATGTCGACAAGAAGGACGGCAATCTGAAGTATGGCATCCCGAAGGACAATCCGTTCATCAACAAGACCGCTGGAAACAAGCCGATCGCATTGCCAGAGATTTACTGCTATGGCTTGCGCAACGTCTGGCGGATGTCGTTCGATCAGAAGACTGGCCAGTTGTGGATCGCCGACGTCGGTCAGAACATCTGGGAAGAAATCAATCTTGGAGTAAAAGGTGGCAACTACGGCTGGAACTTGCGTGAAGCCAAGCATGAGTTTGCGCCGAATAGTCTGAGCGTTCCTTCATCCGCGTTGATTGAGCCAATTTGGGAATACAACCATGACATTGGCAAATCGATCACCGGCGGGAATGTTTATCGCGGCAAGAAGCATCCTGAATTGGTCGGTGCCTACCTGTATGCCGACTACGTGTCAGGAAAGATCTGGGCGTTGAAGTACGACGAAGCCAAGAAAGCTGTCGTTGCCAATCAACCGATTCCCTACACGGGAGCGAACTTGCCTGTGATGAGCTTCGGTGAAGACGAGGCTGGCGAAACGTACTTCATGATCGTCAGCCCATCGGGCAAGGGGATCTACACGTTCGCGAAGAAGTGAAAGTCGCGCCTCTGTTCTCTGTGACAGATCAGTCTCGTTGAAATAAACGAGACTGTGTGTTCCAGAAGAACCTGTCTGCGACCCTCGGTTGCTCGCGCGTGTTGCCGTCGTCATGGAACTGCAGGTGAATGACCTGCAGTTCTGACGGCTGGCCGTTCCATCGGTTGCGCCGCTGATTGATGACCAGCACTCGGTCCAACTGCAACCGCTGCGTCAGATAGTGCCCCATCGCAACCTGAAATCGGTATTGCGGGTAGATCGGGACGCCAAGTTCTTTCACCGACCAACCCGCGACCTTTGCTCGATAGTAGACGGTGCTCTGCTCGTTCACCGTTCGAATCACCTGATCAAACTCGGCAGGGCCATCTGGCAGAGGTTCGTCTGATTCGACGAGGATCTCCAACTGGCCCGCACGAGCGGAATACACGGCCCACGCCAACCAGTGATCGCAACCTCCAGCAGGCTCCAGCACTGGCCAGAGCACCGCACCGAGAATAACACCTGTCGCAAGTCGATTGCCCCATCGAGATGCCGAACCCGTCCGTTTGACCGTCAGAGAGCCTGCAGCGCTATCTCGTGGTTCGCATGCGCTTCGAAACAGCAGCCAGGTTTGGCCAGCAAAGAAGGCGTTCCACAGCAGCACACCCCAGGAATGATTCAATCCCAGTGGACCGAGCGCGATTAACAGCGCCACATGCATGTAAACTGCAAGCCAGACTCCAATGCGTCGTGTTCGAACGAATGACAAGAGGACGGCCACAGACATCTCACCTGCGGCCAACACTATCGCCGCACCCACGTCGAACGATTCAACCCACCGATTCGCCGCGTGACGTAAGCCAATAGCGTGCTTCAATCCCTCGACCAGTATTGGTCCCTGATCGTGGAAAAAATTGTAGTCGAATTTGGAAACTGCTGACCAGAAGTAGATCGACACTGTCAGCCAGATCCAACATCGAGTGGCGGTAACGTCGTCGGCGAGTGCCAAGAGAACCGACAGCAGAAAGAACTGCCACGCCCACGGTTGCAATCGATGTTGATCGAAAATGAAAAAGCAGAGCAGAGAAATCGCGACCCCGCCGCTGGCAAAACGACTCGCAAGGCCCCGTCGACCAATAATCAGCAGCGTGGTTGATGCTGCAACGAGTGTTGCCAAGCAGATCCAGTCGCACCAGCCGGGGCAATGACAAGCCGCGCGAATAAGTGGTATTTGAGGGAAGACGGTCTGTGGAGTCCACAGAGTCCAAGTCACTCCGACCAGAAGCAGTAGACTGACCGCAAACAGTCGTGCGAGATTGGATACGACAGGATCGCGGTCGCTGACTGGAACCAACAATCCACTTTGCCGAGACTCGTGACGCATCTAAAGTCGCATTCCAATCCGGCAGGCGTTGCACAGCAATCAGACCAATCGCCAGCGTTTGCGAAGCATCCATTCCGTCGTCAACAACATGGCAAACAGCGAAAGGACTTCCCAGCGATTCCACAATGGAATGGGGTTATCGGTCTGCAGCGGGATGGGCGTTCCTAAGGGCACCTCCGCTGGGAGAGTGTCCACAGTGTCCAGCGAGTACAGCCGACCATTGGATTGCTTTGCCGCCAATTGCAAATCGGCTTTGTCCATGCCTCGGCGTTGCAGTTCGCGCAAGGGCGCTTCCACGCGGAAATCCGTTGAGGGTGGCGCTTCATTGAATGCCGGTTGCGAAATCCAGGCGTGATAGGAACCATCGGAGAGACGTGGCAACTGCCCTTCGAACATCGTCGGCGCTTCACGTAGCCTGGTCAGCTTCACCGGTTGACGACCTTCTCCTTTCCGTTCGACCATGACAGTCACGCCACTCGGGTCCGTCGGCAGGAACTTTTCATCCACGAATCGGACTCGTAGTGTCACCGGCTGACCCCGTTGATAGACCAACTGATCGACGCTCAGTTCCGCGGTGCGATCTTTACCAATCAGTCGACCGCGACTGAGATATCGAATTGCCTGAATCCAATATCTTCCGTAGTAGAGATCGCCACGTCGAAACCGCCAGCGCCAGGATTCATCGGTGGCGTGGTACAGCACTTTTCCGGCTCCCACCTGTTGCAGCATGATGATTGGCAAGCGGCCGCTACGTCCTGACTTCAGCGGATGCTCGGCAAAGACGCGGACTCCTGCCTTTGTTTTGGGGATCTCAACAAACCAGTACAGGCTGGGCAGGCTGTTCCAGATTCGCAGGCTATCGGCTTCGCCGTCACCCAACCGGAATAGACTATTCCCTTTCTGGCCTTCCAACGTCAGCACGGGATGGAAGCTGTCGTAGGAAGCGGCATCTGGGGCGGGAACGCGGACATCGGCGGGCTCAAAAGGCAGGACCGCTTCCAGCGGGGTCCCATTGAGCGCGGCAGGATTTGCTTGCGGCCCTGCGATAAAGACAATGCTGCCCCCTTTCTCCCGCACGAAATCTCGCAGATTCTCCAGCACGGAGGGGCCGAGGACTCCGGGGTTTAAGTCTCCGAAAATAATGACATCGAACTTGGCGAGATCCTCTTTCTTGACGGGGAAGTGTTCCAGCGCCGTCCGATCTTCTTGTGAATATTCCAGGTCGGCATCTTGCAAAAGAGTACTCAGCTCAGTCGATTTGTCGCGTTCGAACAGTTGCTTCAGATAGCGGAATTCATAGCGGGGTACGCCGTCAACCAGCAGGACGCGGATCTTTTCTTCGCGCACGCTGACGTGCCGCATTTCCGCGTTGTTTTGTTTATTAGTTTCATCGGACTGTGGTACGACTTCCAGGATGAGGTCCAATTCACCGGGCTTACTGGACGTGTACGACAACTCCACCTTCAACGGTTGTCCGTCTGGCGGAGCCTTGATTTCTTGCGTGGTCAGAACAGTATCTTCGCCTTCTTTACGCAGGCGCAACGTCAACTTTTTTCCGGCATAACCAAAGCTTTTCACTTTGGCGGTGAAGGACATCGGATCTCCGACAAACGCAACCTCGTCGACAAGCGTGTCATAGATCAGAACGTCTTTCGAAGCTTCGTCGCTACCCAACCCGACAATGTGCAGTTGTGTTCCCTTGCGACGAACTGATTCGGCAACGGTCGATAATTTATCGACCTCTGAAACACTGGCGACACCATCGGTGAACAGGATCAATGCTGCTGGTGGCGTCCCTCTTAAGTCGGCCAGCACCTTCTTCACGGACGGGGCGGGACGAGTTTGCTCCCCATCGGCATGGAGTGACGAGATCTCAACCAGAGCAGCCTGAAACGGCGGAAGCTTTGGTTTACTTGGGGAAGCTGTCGATCCAGTCTCATTTTCAGGTGATTCGGGCACTCTTGCATCGTCGGTGGCTTCCAGATTGCCTGAGTCGAGGAGCGTCGCGGTGTCAGAGAAGCGGTACAACTTGACCTGATGATTGCGCTGCAAATCTTTCAGAAACTGACCACTATTCCGCGTGAGGACTTCTTGAGTCAGTGCCAGGCGGTGGCCGTCGCGACCTGGTTGCAACGAAATCGATTTCGCCATATTGGCCGCTACCGAACCGGCGGGATACTGATCTTGAAGCGACATGCTGGCCGACGTGTCGATCATGACTGCCACGCTCGGCAACCCCGTTCGTTCGACGGTCAGACTCAATTCCGTGAGCATCGCCAGGATGACGGCGAAGACAAACAGGCGTAATGCCGTCAGAGTCAACCGCTGCCGCAAGTTCAAGGATTCGCCGTCGCGTTTGTAGATCCAGGTGACGCCGATCACTACGACAATGGCGACGATTGCGAT
>DASYEA010000909.1:0-2614 GCA_036499265.1 Schlesneria sp.
ATGGATGGCTTTGGCGTTCGAGTAACGATTGACCAACTTCCACAGCAGAAAGATGAACAACAAGCTGACTTTCCGGTCTCCTTCGACCCAAGTCAGTTCACCTGTTTTTGCATCCAACGCTCCTGCCACATAGCGCTTTACATTTTGACCTGGCGTCTGTACTTCTTTTTGCTGACCGCGAACCATCCAGTCCAAACCGATTTTCGGATTGAGATGGATGTCCACTTCGTCCGCATAGACGGCCACTTCATCGTCCGGCAACTGCTTCACGAGCTGCTCAAGCTCCTGTAATCGCTGGCATTTGGCCTCTTCTGACCAAGGTGAGCAGACCGTCGGCTTCGGCCTGCCGCGCCGTGCACCAATGGCCTTTAGTGCCCGACTCATCGTGCCCACGTGAATCCTGACCCCTGTTTCACGACGCATGGTCTCCACAAGCATTTCCCGTGTCCATGTCGGACGCCGCCAGTCAAAGTCTTCCGCACGGGATGCCACAACTTGATACAGACGGCCCAGATACTCCGCATCCAATTTCAAGTCGCCGTTCTCCTCGCGGCGATCAATCAAGCCCACTTCACCATCTGCCTCAAACCGATCAATGACTCGCCGGACCGTCGACTCAGCGACTGACAACGCTTTCGCCACATCCTTCATCGAACGACCATCGGCGACGTTCAACACCATCTGATATCGAGACTTCAACTTCCCGTCTTTGCAACTTCTGACACGCTCCAACAATTGCCGCTTGTCCACCTCTGAAACGTTGAGAATAATTCCTTCCATGGGAATCCCTCCTTGGGTATCTGGTTCCTAACAACACTCCAAAATACCCTTACGTCGGATTCCCATATTTTCTCTAATCTCTCACGCAAAATCGCGCACGGTCATTTAGGACAGTACCGGAATGGGCTTGGATTCCTACAATCGCCTACCGCTCGTGGAAATAGCGAGACTTCGCACTCGCAATCCCATCAGCGCCAATGCCATCACGAACCCGGTGAAACTCAGCTTTCGTCGTGAACTGCGGATGCGGGTTTGTCTGAGCGTCTTCATGTCTCGACGGTGGTAATCGCAACCGGGGCGGCCGGTTCGTCGACAATTGCATTCGAGCCTTGCGTCAACACCATTTGCACTCGTTCCATGTCGATCGCACCTTCCCATTTGGCGATCACCATCGTTGCCACACCATTGCCGATGAGATTGGTGATGGCGCGGCACTCCGACATGAAGCGGTCGATCCCCAGCAATAGTGAAAGCCCCGCGACCGGGACCTCGCCGACCACCGAGAGTGTTGCGGCCAGCGTGATGAATCCTCCGCCTGTGACAGCGGCAGCACCCTTCGATGTGAGCAGCAGTACTGCGAGCAAAGTTAACTGCTGGCCTAGGCTGAGTGGGACATTGGTGGCTTGAGCAATGAAGACGGCCGCCATCGTCAGATAGATTGAGGTTCCATCCAGATTGAAGGAATACCCCGTCGGGATGACCAGTCCCACAACCGGCTTGGCACAGCCGATATTTTCCAGCTTCGTGATCATGCGTGGCAGAGCCGCTTCAGACGACGAAGTTCCCAGCACGATCAAAAGTTCTTCCTTGATGTACCGCAGGAACAGCCACAAGCTGAAACCCGTCAGACGTGCGATTGAGCCCAGGATCAAAGCCACGAAGAGGAAGCACGTCAGATAGACGCAAGCCAGCAGTTTTCCCAGCGAAAACAGCGTATCCAGACCAAAAGCTCCGATCGTAAAGGCCATCGCACCGAAGGCCCCGATCGGAGCCAATCGCATGATCAGTGCGATCACGTTGAACAGCACATGCGAGAGACGATCGATCAGATCGACCAGCGGCTTACCTTGATCGCCAAATTGTGCCAGAGCCACGCCGAAGAGAATGGAGAACAAAATCACCTGCAGAATTTCGCCGCTGGCAAACGCGCCGACGATCGATTCGGGAATGACATGCATGATGAGATCGACAGCGGACTGCGACTTGGCATTCGCCGTGTAACTGGCAATCGCCTTCGTATCTAGAGTGCTGACATCCGCATTGATCCCTGCCCCCGGGCGAATCACGTTGACGACGATCAAGCCAATCGCCAGTGCCAATGTCGACACGACCTCGAAGTAGATGAGGGCCTTCATGCCGACTCGGCCGACCTTTTTCATGTCCCCCATTTTTGCGATGCCAACGACGATCGTCGTGAACACGATGGGCGTGATCATCATCTTGACGAGCTTGATAAAGCCATCGCCGAGCGGCTTCATCTGCTTAGCTAGCTCGGGACTGAAGTGCCCGAACGCCGCCCCCAAGCAGATCGCCACCAGCACCTGAACATACAACTGGGCATAAAGAGGTTTGCGTCTGGAATCGATTTGCATGCCCGTTGCTTTCAACACAAACGCCTGCCCAATAGGTGGCGATAACCACTCATCAATGGAAACCAGAACCCTCGGCTCTCACTATCGGTCCGCAATCCCAAGGGATTCGCGAACTATCAAAAACGGGATCAGAACCGGAAGTATTACATAAATCTCGGTGGATTGCTCGACACACTTTTGCGGACCGATCCAGCCATTCGGTGTTCCGATCTCGTTACGAATCCTTAGTTAAGGGCTGGCAA
>DASYEA010000910.1:0-5068 GCA_036499265.1 Schlesneria sp.
CGTCCGCCGGAATGCCCAGGCCAGCAAATGACTCTAAGACACGCGCGGTGATATCCGACGTACTCGGGTCGATCATCGCATTATGATCGGCGAAAGGCACCTTCGTCAGGACTTCTCGAGTGTTGTCTGCGTCGAACGCTCCCCAACCGCCGTCGCTGCTTTGCATCGACTTCAGCCAACGCACCCCGCGACGAATCGCGTTGACCATCGGTGCGGCCGCTTCGAGTTCAGCAATCGCTTTTTCGGCATTTGCCGAGCGACCACTGAACACGACAGGACTTTCCGAATTCTGCGGAACTGCGCCGCCCGTCTTCGGTTCGTCGAAGACTTCCATCGTCCATTCGCGGCCTGCTCCTTCCGGCAGGCATTTACCGAGAGCAATCAACGCCATGCAGGTATCGTCGATATCAGGATAGAATTCGTTATTGTATTCGAAGTACCACCCGCCAGGTTCGACGTTGGGATGCGACAGCGACCAGTCGCCAGGATGCCGAACTTCCTTGGAGAGAATCCAGTCGATCGCCTTGCGCATCGCGGGGTCGTGTCGCGAAACTCCCGCATCACGCAACGCGATCATCGAGATAATTGTGTCCCAAACCGGCGAGAAACAGGGCTGCAAACGGACCTGTCCATTCTCGCGTATGCAGAGCTTATCCAGCTCCAGCATTTGTTGAACGATCACCTCTGAATCGTCTTTATAGTCCAGGCAGCGCAGTCCGATGATCGTCCAGACGATCGGCGGAAAGATCGCGCCCAGTCCGTCGCTCATCTTCAGACGATCCAGAATCCATTGCTCACAGAGCTTAATCGCTCTTTTGCGTAGCGGTTTGATCCCCAGACCTTCGCCCAGCTTGATCGCGCTGTCGACCTTTTGAAAGAACTTGGTCCAGTTCAACCAGCCGCGCGATCCTTCATGATTCACGCCACCGATGGTGCGTGGCAGCGTCTTCGCTGGAGTCGCGTAAAGCTCATCAATCTGATGTTCTGGTGGCAGTGTTGTCTTCGGTTGGCACGCCCAGAGCAAGCTGAGCGGCACAATAATCGTCCGCGACCAGGACGACATCTCATAGATGTTGAACGGCGCCCACTTCGGCAGCATGATCATTTCGGGCGGGACCGCAGGACACAGGTCATACGGGATGATCCCTAACATCGCCAGATAGAAGCGAGTGAAGCTGTTGACCTGCTCCATCCCGCCCGCTCGAAGGATCGCCTCGCGCGCACGAACCATGTAATCCGCTTTGGGATCGTGCCCCGTGATCTTCAGAGCCAGATAAGCCTTGACCGATCCACTGATCTCAATCGGCCCACCCGGAAACATCGCCCACCCGCCGTGATCGCACTGCTGATCCAGCATATAGGCGGCACATTCCCGAGCCTTTTGCGACTGTCCTTGCCCTAGGAATGAGAGGAGCAGGATGTACTCGGACTCCAGGATCGTGTCCCCCTGAAGCTCCGCACACCAGTGCCCATCCGCCTGTTGCAGACTCAGCAGGTGATCGCGAGTTCGCTCAATCGCTGGCGTCAGGCGGGTCGCGAGCAATGCCAAATCGACAACATGCCCATTAGCCGAGGTCACCGCTGCACCACTGTTCCCGAAAGATCTCATATCACCCGAACTCATTTCAGGTTTCTTCCTTACTCGAATCCTTGAGCTGATTGGAGCAGAGCCCGTACGGCTCAACTCAACAATCCGCTAAATGCTAAGCGTCAAAGTGACTTCATGCAACCGCAGGCAGACTCTCACTGAGTCCCCTTCGTTCTTTTCTCATCTCGGTGTCAGAGTGGTCATCACACCCGGCTTCGGTCTGAGCGTGAATTGAACGCCCATCGTGATGTTCTGTCCCGGATCGAGCGTGAATTGAAACCGTTGAGCGATCATTGCCAGCGCCAGCGTCATTTCCATCATCGCAAATGTGTTACCGATGCAAATCCGTGGCCCTGCGCCAAACGGAAAATAGGCGCAGTGCGGCAGCGTCTTTTCAAAGTCATTCCGCCATCGCTCGGGAACAAAATCATCCGGCCGATCGAAGTACCGAGGATCTCGATGAACAACTGTCTCCGGCATCAGGATCGTCGTTCCACGCCGGCAGGGGTAGCCAGCCACCTCGGTATCAACAAGTGCTTCGCGTCCGACGATGAAGGCCGGGGGATACAGCCGCATCGATTCCAGCAGCATCGATTCGGTCTCTTTGAGTTGTGGCAAGTCATCCATCGTCGGCATCCGGCCTTGCAAGGCCGTGTCAACTTCTGCGTAGACGCGTTCCGCCGCCGCTGGGTTTTGCCCGAGCAAGTACCATGTCCACGACAAAGCCAGCGCTGTGGTTTCTTGTCCTGCCAGAAAGATCGTCAAGCATTCATCGCGTAGTTGCTTGTCGGACATTCCGCCGGTATTGCCCTCATCACGCGCGGCCAGCAGACGCGACAACAAATCAACCCGTTGCTCACCAGAAGCTCGACGTTGCCGAATGAATTCATACACAATCTCGTCCAAGTCGCGCACGGCGCGCTTCAGTCGTCGGTTCCCCGCTGTCGGAAACCACAACGGCAACTGAATCGGTCGCGCAAGTCGGCGAACGAACTCTTCTTGAGTGACATTCAGCGCCGTTCGCACCAACTCGGCATGCTCATCTCCGTCGGCACCGAACAGCGTTTTGGATGCGATCCCCAGCGTCAACGCCATCATCTCGTGTAGCACATCGCGGCTTTCACCGGCGTGCCACCGGTTGAGCATCCGTTCGGTATGTTCGACAAACGTCGGCACATACTGAGCGATCTGCCCTTTCGCGAACGCAGGCTGAGCTAACCGGCGCTGCTGTAGCCAGAAATCACCCTCACTCGTCAGCAGTCCCTTGCCGAGGACGACAGGATTCAACCGCAGTGCGAAGTGCTTGCGAAACTGTTTTGCTTGAGTCACCAGCACTTGCTCAATCACAGACGGCTCAGTGACGATCCAAATCTGACGATACCCGAACCGCAGGTAAACAACTCCGCCATACTGCCTTGTGATCTCGCGGAGGAACCCGAGTCGATCTGCCTGAAATGTGGCGAGGTTACCCCATAACCAATGTCCACGCGGGCCGGGTGGGCGTCTCTTTGATTCGGGGCGAGTGGCGACTGCACCTGTGGTCACGAGTAACGCCCCTGGCTATAGACAACACAACTCGATCCGCCTCGCATCACAATCACCATGACTGCACGCTCAGCGGATGAGTCGAAACAAACTGCTGCAATTCGTGCGAATTAAAGACTCCTGTCGTGGCCCCCATGCAACGGACGCAACTCGCCCCCATCGCTGTTCCCAGTTCCAGGCACTTCCGCAAATCGACACCGCTCAGCAGCCCGGAGATAAAACCGGCCACAAACGCGTCGCCGGTCCCCGTTGCGTCAACCGGTTCGACAGGATAGACACCAGACTTCAATCGCTGCGTCGAGGAATTGAGGACTGATCCGCGACTGCCGCAGGTAATTGCCACGGTGCCAGCGCCGAACTCGCGAAATCGCTGCGTCTGAGTGACGACATCCGAGATACCATCCAACAATTGAGTGGATTCATCATTGTTGGGAAAGAAGTAGTCCGTCCACGGCAGAACTTCACGGATCCATTCCAACAGGTGATCGCCAGACTCGGGCATGACGACATCTAGTACGGTCGTCACTTTCGCTTCACGAGCGATGCGAAACATTCGGATGACTTTTTCGGGTGATAGGCCTTCAAGTAATCCGAAGCCGCCCACATACAATACCTTGACCGCTGCGATATCGTCGCCCGTCAACTGGCTCCCATCGTACTCGGCGTTTGCCCCGACACAGTGAATGAATCGCCGATCTTCGCCTGTCACATTCAGGACGAATGTGCTGCTCGTGGGAGAGGTCCGGCTCATCACGAGGCCCGAGCAATCGACTTCCGCGGCCAACAGTCGATCTCGAACTTCGCGACCGAAGACATCTTCACCAACTCGGCCCGAAACCCCGACCCGCAATCCTAGCCTCGCCAGATCGACCGCGACATTGGAGGCACATCCGCCGATCGTGAACTCGATCCGCTCCGTGCGTGCCAGACTGCCCGGTGCCGGCATTCGGGCAATCGGCTGACAGACTGAATCGGCAACGATGATTCCGGCACACAGGCAATCGAGCGACACGGGCATGCGTGGTTTCTTTCAGCGACTCGTATGACAGACTCAGAAACTCATCACACCCGCAATTCGTCGGCCGATTGATCCAGATCAGCGGCGTAACGCTGTCGAATTGGCTGAATCACGTCGGTGATAAATGCATCGACCTGCTCAGGAGCTCGTCCCACAAACCGCTTGGCATCCAAGGCCGATGTGAGATCGACCTTCGCGAAACTGGGGTCGGTCTTCAAGCGAGCCATCAAGTCATTAGGTAGTCCGTGCTGTTTAACTACCTTCGCCGCTTCCAGGCTATGGATGCGAATCCGCTCATGCAGATCTTGGCGGTCGCCACCTTCGCGAACACCGGCCATCAGGATTTCTTCTGTCGCCATGAATGGCAGCTCTTCGTCGAGATGTCGAGCGATCACCTTGGGATAGACGGCCAAGCCATCAACCACGTTTCGATACAGAATCAGAATCGCATCGGTCGCGAGAAACGCCTGTGGAATCGTTAGCCTTCGATTGGCGCTGTCGTCCAGAGTTCTCTCCATCCACTGCGTAGCGGTAGTCTGTGCAGCCGAGGATGTCAGGCTCATCACAAATCGAGCTAAGCCGCACATGCGTTCCGCCCGCATCGGATTACGTTTGTAGGCCATCGCCGACGACCCGATTTGATTCTTTTCGATCGGCTCTTCCACTTCCTTACGACTCTGCAGCAGTCGCAGGTCCGAGCCGGCCTTGTGAGCCGACTGTGACAAGCCCCCCAGCACATCGATCACCTGCGCATCGACCTTGCGCGAGTATGTCTGACCGGTCACGGCATAGGCGCGGTCGAAGCCCATTTTCTGGCAAACTCGTCGATCCAGTTCGTCGACGATCTTGTGATCGCCATTGAACAGGGACAAGAAGGTCGCTTGAGTCCCGGTCGTACCTTTGACGCCGCGCATCCG
>DASYEA010000911.1:0-7680 GCA_036499265.1 Schlesneria sp.
CGACTCGGATCGACCACTTCAGGTTCAGCCGCGTTGACAAAGACCAGCGGCAATAGCGCGACCGACAATCCGAGCGCAACAAACAGGCGGGGCATAACAATCCTCGGCGGGAATCTCATGGTGGGTAGGCAAGGCAGGCGGCAGGTGCCATTTCGCACGAATCAAAATTGTAACCAATCTTGGTGCCGAGCTAAATGTTTCCTGCCAGAAGTTTCAGATTGCCGGCTGTTGAACCCGGTGTCGATACAGATGACATCTCACGATGGCTGAACGTACAATTCGCGAATTAACGACGTAGTGGGGCCTGTCGCTTACGTCTTTGCCATCAATTGATTCCGAATCGACGTTCCGCTCATGGATGTGAACACACGTCTTCCGAAGATTGCCGAGAAGCTGACCAGGAAGGCAAAAGCGAACCGGCTATCGTCCGCAGATCTGCTGACCGAATGCCCATGGCTCTGCCGACAGATTTCCGCTGACGCCGCTACCCGCGGCCTGTTCGATCTCTGGAGCCTAAGCAGCAATTTCGATGAGCTGGCGAACGTCGCCATCGTGGAGCCCGCAGTCCTCGCAGCGATCGGCGACAGTGCTCACATGCCGCTGAAGGACTCAATCGTTCACGCGGGCCTGCAGCATACCTACGGCTATCTCCTCAGCACGATCGAAACACCGTATGGTTACAAGCGAGACCGTTGGGTCAGTCCCTTTCTTGAACAGGCCTTCGGTCTGCCGTCTGACGCCTTGGGACCGAATCCCGCTGAAGGGACATTGCTCGCAAATGCCACTTTGATCGCTGGCATGGCGGCGTTTCGCGGCGATGACACTGCGACCAAACGACTTCGCCGAGTCGCCCCTGCTGCCTCGAAGCCCGTTCGCAAGCTCGATCTCACACAGTTCGAGCAAACGCGAATCATCGAATCGCTCTCTCTGCGCGATTCGGCGGGGCGATTCCGGTCCTTGCGGATCCGTACAGATCTCGTCCCGTTTCCCTGCCCCGTCGAAGGAACCGACGACACGGCTCTGCTGATCTATTCTGTGGCCGACAGCAGGCAGTCAGGGGCTCAATTAGTCACGGTGTTCCCGGTCGGCTTGCCGATGGTCGCAGATTTGACACATCGCGACCGCTTCGGCCCCAACGTCGAAATCCGTACTCGCTTCAACGCATTTGTGCCTGGGGTATCGGGTCAGACCTTGATTGGCCGACGAGTTTTACAGCAATTGCAACGTTCGTAGCGACATTGTGAAATATCGAGTTCACGTACTTAGAACTGGCTCGCCAGTAAGTAGCCCAGCGCAAAAATCGCACTCCACCCCATCAGACGAATGGAAGTTGTCACGCGATGATACTTCGCGGCCGAGATATGTGAATCGATCAACAGACCCGCCGCGACTTCGTTCTTCAAGCCGACCGTCCCCAGCTTCGAACAATCGGTGATGAACACGTCGACATCATCCAGCGTATAGGCATAGTGAATTGCGGCGGGGTGAAAATGAGCACATCGCCCCAGCGCCGGATGCTTGCCTCGACGCCGAAACGGAAGAATGCACCGAAACGCCCAGATGCTCGATAGCACCAGCAGCAACAACCACACCATGTACAGACCGACCACGAGCTTCGTCCACCACTCAAAGGGATGAACGAGTTTGTCGTTGTGGAGATAGTCCTTCAGCGAAGGGATTAGCAACCCGGCCAGGCCTCCGCCAACGGTCAGGACCACGGCCGCCTTCGCGTCAGCAAATCGGATCCACTCCGCAATCACCTGATAGATATCGATCAGGTTTTCCGCTTCCAGCGGCGCGAGAGCTTCCACGGAGAGCGGTGTTGGCACATGGATATCTGGCGTTGGCAGCTTGGCATCAGCGTCGACCATGTGTGAATCCCGTCTCTTCATGGGCCATTCCGACTGGCCACCACATGGAAGCCAAATCGCGCGTCATGTTATAGTGACGACAACTTCTCGTCGAGGAGCAGTCGATAGGCTCCTTGGAACGAGTTTGTTTCTGTAAGGTAGTGACACACTTCGCCGGAAAAAGATCGTTATTTCCTGGCGAGACCCGACTTTGACATCGAACAGCATCGGCCCCACATGTCCCGATCACTTTTCATCGCCATCATTATTCTGGCTGGATCTGCGAAGTCACAAGCTGATGACGGGCTGCGGGAACGCCTGAAAGACGCCAACGGAAAACGGGCCGATGTCTGGGTCTATAACGATATTCGGCAGGCAATGGATGTCGCCAAGCAACAGAACAAGCCGCTTTTCGTGACCTTCCGGTGCGTCCCCTGTAAAGCCTGCGCGGCCTTCGACGCCGATGTTGCGAATGGCAACGACAACGTAATCACCCTTGCACAGGAAAAATTCATCTCGGTCCGTCAGGTCGAAATGAAGGGGGTCGATCTGTCCCTCTTTCAATTCGATCACGACCTGAGCTGGGCTGGAATGTTTATCAATGCTGACGGCGTCGTTTATGCTCGATACGGAACTCAGAGTGCCGACGGGGCGGACGCGTACAACTCGATCGAAGGCATCATGAATACGATGCAGCGAGTCCTGGAATTGCATGCGGCGTACCCCGGCAATCTCGCAGAGCTGAAAGGAAAACGCGGAGCTCCGAAACCCGCCAGCAACGCATTGGAGATGCCCGGTCTGCGAAATCCAGAGAAGTACGCCAAGCAAACGGAGCGATCGAACTGCATTCATTGCCACAACATTCACGATGCCGAACACCAGCACGCGTTGAACACGGGGACCTATTCGACCGAGATGCTGTGGAAGTACCCCCTGCCCGACAATATTGGGCTCAAGATCGATCGTAAGAGCGGCATTCGGATCGAAAAAGTGATCGCCGACTCACCCGCCGCGAACGCACGCCTCAAACCGGATGACGAGATCGTGCATATGAAAGGGCAGCGAATCACCTCGATCGCTGATATGCAGTGGGTGCTACACCATCTTCCGAATACTGATGCGCAAGTCGAAATCGAAACCACCAAATCAGATAAACACGTCGTCTCACTCAAGGCGGGTTGGAAGAAATCCGACTTCTCGTGGCGCGGGTCGATGTGGAACGCACCTCCGCGGTTCCAGGCCTGGGCTCCGATCCTCAAAGACGAAACCAAGGCCAAACTCGGCCTTCCCGAGACAGACACGGCCCTGGAAGTCCGCTGGATCAATCTCCAGGGAATCGGTGGTCAGCAAGCCTTCGACGACGGCCTGCGTGAAAAAGACATCATCATCGCCCTCGCCGACAGGCCGCTGCAGATGAACACCAAGCAGTTCAACGTCTTCATCAAGCTCAACTACAAAGTCGGCGACACGCTGCCACTAACCGTCCTGCGCAATGGCGAACGCGTTGACTTGAAGATCAAACTCGTTGAGTAGCCAAATCTGGCTGGCTTCTACTCGTCACTCGCAAGTCGCTCGATGGCGAACAGCAGTGCCATCGCACCGCCACGATCATCGACCCCGCGGATCGCCTTCCGGTTGAGATAGTCCTGCAGCGATTTCTGAGTGCCGGTCCCTTCGCACACATCGATCAACTTACCGCCGGGCTGGATACGGCGACAAACTGCCTGCCATGCGCGATCAGCGTGTGGTTGATAAGTCTCGCGATCGAGCCATCCCGAAGAGACACCTCGCTGCAGTGTGAAGCCAATCATCGCGGTAGCGCTGAATTCTTCGTACGCGTCGGGAACGTCGACCACCTGCCGCCACAGGCCGTTCGCAGTTTGCTGCTTCACCAATGCTCCCATGTGACGCCGGAATCCGGCCAGTAACTCGACCCGACCGGGATGATCTTGCGGCAGAAATGTTAAGCACCATGCAGTTCCCACAGCAGGAAATCCATTGCCACGCCCCCAGGCCGCGTCGCAAAGGTGCCCATGCCGATAGAGGTGATCGTCACGCTCTCGCAAGCGGCGCATTTCCGCGAGGTACTGTGCCGCCGCATCAAAGTAGCGCCGCTCGCCCGTCAACGCCCCGGCTTCGCACAGAATCGGGCCACACATGAAGAAGGCATCGCTCATCTCGTGCGGTCCGGGCAGACGCACTTGCTTCAGACCAGGCTCAAACAATTGATCAGCAGCCAAACGAACAGAGGCGATGCACTTGTCTCGCAATTCTCCCTCAGCATTGTGTGCCACAGCGGCATAAACCAGATGGCCAGCGAACTCGACATGCGTCTTCGGGACAGGGCGAGAAGCCGCCAGCAGTTCAACCACGGCTGCTCGTTGCGAGCCATCCTTCGCCAACTCGCCGAACCGCCAGCGATTGCTCACCGCCAGCGCGGGGATGTATGTCACACTCTTCAATTCCCGACCGTAAACCTGCAGCAATTCTTGAGCAACTTCCTTCGGCGAAGAATGCTCTGCCGGTTCAGTCCCCTGCACAGCGGAAGCCGACAATCCGCAGGTAATCAACGTAATGAGGCAGCGGCGAAGCATTAGCAGATCCTCAAAGAGGCCGCCGGGGAACGATCGCCGTCTTCGAGTCGGCCGCTACGACCATTCGTCGAATGGGAGCGATCAAGAGGTGATCGAAATCGTCACCGGAAAATTCAGAAAGAGCGGGTGAAGGGAATCGAACCCTCACCTAAAGCTTGGGAAGCTTTCATTCTACCATTGAACTACACCCGCGCTGCGGCACTAAAAGTAGCAGGCCCTTTCGCGCGGGTCAAGACGGACGAAACGGTTTGCGAGCCCGACTTTATTTATGCCCGGCCTGCGTCTGCCCTTCGGCCTGCCCGAATCGCAATTCGATGTCGCTGGCTTGGCCTCGCAACAGGATTCGGCCTGCTTCTCCATCGTAGTGGGCTGTCAGCAGGTGATCGAAACTTAGGTTGTCGCGAAAACCGATCGTTGTACCAGATCGGGAATCGATGACTTCAATCGTCAGGCTCTGCAGTGTGTTGTTAACTCGGTCTTTAACCAGGCTGATCGTGACCAGGAAGGGAACCTGGCTGTCGGGAAAGCTCAGTAGCGTCCGATAAGGAACGGCTCGCTTCCATAACAGTTCTCCGGTCGCTCGATCAAACGCATAAAGGTCATCGCGAATCGGCATTCCTGCTGGCATCTGCGTGGTGTTAATGGGTTGGTTCGAATGCGCCGTCGTGGCAGTCGGAGTCGGGCGTTGCAGGTTGACGTAAATACGAGATCGATCCGAAAAAACTCTGATCACGCTAATCGGCAACAACTCGGTCGGCTTCAATTGCACGGAAAGGTTCTTACAACCGCGTTGAATGTCGAAGATCTTGATTTCACCACCGGGTCCCATGTAGACCAATTCCCCTGTGCCAGGAATGATGAACGGCTGGCGAGCGGACTCTGAGACAAACTCGCTCACCTCGGGGCCGTCCTTCATCAGGTCGCGAATCTGCAGACGGCGGCCGTCTTGTGTGTCGGCAAACCCCACGATAAAGCGTCCAAAATCCCCCTGCCATTGACCGGGAATGAAGCCGCTGCGAACGGTCGACAGCTTACGTCCGGTCGCCGTTTCGAAAACTTCATAAGTCACTTTGCGATCAGAGTTTTGACCAATGGGTCGCTCTGTGATGCGTACGGCCAGCGCGCTGCTGTCGCCCAGCAATTCCAGACGCTGATCAGACGACGGCATCGGAATCGTCCGCTGCCAGAGCAACGTGCCATCGACCGGATCGACGACGTAGACACGATTTCGCCATGTGAATGAAGCAAATGTGGGGCTCGATGGGCCGGGCAGAGCCACTGATTTTCGACCATCAAGTTCCGCGGGTGAATACTTCCAGACTGGCTGCGAATCTCCCAGTTCCAGCGTCGACACCCCGAGAACTCCACCCGGAACTCCAAAGGGGACTAAGTGGCCATCGGGTAGGAACTTATCGGCGGCGGGTGTGCGATGAGCTTGTGCGATTGTCAGTGATCCCAGACACAACTTAGTCCGCTGGTCGAATGCAGAAAGATGATACTGGTCTTGCAGATTCATGGGGGACATCACGAACTCTGTCGACGATCCAGCCCGGAAGTACTGGCCCGGCGTCGCAATATCTTGTCGATCCGAGAGGAACTGAGGCGACTCAGCCCCATTCAGGGGTGACTGGATCTGTTCTGCAAAATCATAGGCAGCCGTTGTCTGCCGGATTTCCACATGATCGACGGGCCATTCGGGCGCACGCGACTGCAACCAGGCCCGCTTCGCTGGGCGATCGGCACCCATTCGTTCGACATGCTGCTGCCCAGTGAAGCCATCGGAAAGAGGAACATCGGCGAACTCTGTCGTCAGTGCATTCAATTGCTTCGCGGCATCCAAGGCAAAGCCTGACCTCTCCCACAGTTCCGCCAATCGCATCGCGGCCTCGGCGGCGACTTCGGGTTGACGGTCGTTTCGATTCCGCAGCAGCAGCGTCTCGGACGCATGCAAGGATCCCTCCGCCGAAAGCTTGGAAGCTACGGTCAGGCGAGTCCGCTTCGCGCCGGGCTCGTCGTTGAAGACTCGGACATATCGACTCAGTTCATCGAGCGAGGCCGTCCCCTGAGTAAGAGTCTGGTCTTGAAGCGACTGGCGAATGCCCCCTGCAGAGCCTTTCCGTTGTGAAGCCGACAACTGCAACCGACACCACACAGCCGGCGAGATGATCCAATCGTCCTGGCCAGGAATCGCAGCGCCGACGACCTGCGCGGGCAGGCGAAAGGCGCGTCTGGCGAATGGCATTGACGGTTCGGCCAGATCATTCGCTCGTGACGTGGCCGCAATCAAAAATCGGAACTGTTCGGTGGGCGAACTCAGTAGTTGGTCGAGTGTCGCCAGATCATCGTTCGAGAAATCAGGCTCATCGGCGAGTCGCTGAAACAAGAGTTCCTTCAGATCCTTCCGCGCTCGCTCGCGATCGACCGTCGGTAGATCGCTCGCCAGGGCTGCCCGCAGTTGGCGATCTGCCTCGCGAACTTTACCAATGACGAGATTGGCTTCGGCCAAAAGGACACCGTGCTGTCGACCAACGTCTGGCACCTCTCCCCTGGCCAACACCGCATCGACTTGCGGAAACGCGACAAGACCCCGCGAGCTGATCGAGTAGACTCGTTCGCGGTCCGCGACCAAATGCCCCAGATCAATCTCACTGCGCAGGACTTTTGTTCCCTGATCGCGCCCCGTCTTGAGATCCAATGACGACAGGCGACCGTCAACCAGCGGAAGCGCGTATTGATTTCTCAATGCAACGCCCCGCCCTGCCGGCATTCCCGTCGCAGTCGTCCAAATCTCTTTGCCATCCTGCAGCGAAACACTCCGGCAGCTTTGCTTGCCAACGATCAGAACTTGATCGTCAGCGACAGCGCCGACGAACTCGGCATCCGCACGAGGGATCGACCACAAGAGCTTGCCAGTCTGGAGATCGAGACAATGCAATAGCGTGGATCGAGAAGGGAGATAGACGACACGCCGATCCGAAATCATGACGTGGGGCATGTACCCGGAATACCCAAGTGACTGCGACCGGGGATTGCCACGGATCTGCTGACGCTTCAAATCGGGTAAGTCATCCACAAAGGTCGCCCAGAGCAGATTGAGTCGAACTTGATCAACGGCCACAAGCAAACCGGTATTCGTTGGACAAACAACAACCCCGTCCGCACGAGCTGGCAGGCATGCCGTCTCGTGTCGTTCAGGGTCGAACTGTTCGAATTGCTCGACAGCACACAAAGGCTGC
>DASYEA010000912.1:0-2287 GCA_036499265.1 Schlesneria sp.
ACTTCTTTCTGCTGCGTGCTGTTTGGCTATTTGTGCTATGGACGAGTTTTCTATTTCGGGTCTCTTTGATGGACCTGCAATTAACCGCCTCGCACCCGGACCATGCCGGTGGATTGGGATTTCTGGGCTGGGGTTTAGCCAGTTTTATCCCGACGATCCTGGCATTTTCGACCGTGGTCTCCGGTGGATTTGCCTACGAGATTTATCATCGTGGTGAAACGCTGGACAGCTTGAAGTATCACGTGATCGTGTACGTCATCCTGGTCACGATTCTCATGCACCTGCCAGTGATCTCGTTCGCGGGACAACTGTCGCGCTGTCGATTTCGCGGGCTATTGGATTTCAGCAATCTTGTCCTGCGCCACGATCGATCCTTTGACGAGAAATGGATTCAACCGCAATCGAAGAACCAGGAAAAGTTGCTGGGATCAATGGATACGCTGTCGCTAGCGGGCATCGCCGATGGCTATGAACATATCCAGCAAATGCGGTTCATTCCGTGGGACTCAAAGGCGGTCATGACGATTGCCATTGCTGCGGCCCTTCCCATGTTGCCGCTCGTCGGCACCGAGATCCCTTTTGGCGACATCGTCATCAAATTGTGCGAGTTTCTCGTTTGAGCTTGCGCCAGAGCCTCTGTTCAACGGACGTTCGTTAACGTGCTGCCACGGTCTGCCTATATTCATGTTCCTTTCTGTAGGCATCGCTGCGGATATTGTGACTTCACGCTGATTGCCGGGCGCGACGATTTGATTGGCGACTATCTGCAGGCGCTCCGTCAGGAGATGTCGATGATTGCATCTCCAGAGCCTGTTGAACTGGAGACATTGTTCTTTGGTGGAGGGACGCCCACCCATCCGCCGAGCGATCAACTGGAGATCTTGTTGCAGATCGTGCGATCGCGATTTGCGCTGTCATCAGGTGCAGAGTTCAGCGTCGAGGCGAATCCGCTCGACCTCACCGACGAGAAGATTGACGTGCTGGCGGATGGGGGCGTGAATCGAATCAGCCTGGGGGTGCAATCCTTCTCGTCCCAGACTCTGACGTTGCTGGAGCGCGATCACACATCCGCAGACATCGGTGCCGTGGTGAAGCGTTTGCGACGACGTTTCGACAACGTGTCGCTCGATCTGATCTTCGGTGTGCCGGGACAGTCACTCGACAGTTGGCGCGATTCGTTGCGGCAGGCGATTTCGTTGGAACCCGAGCACATCTCGACATACGGGCTGACCTGGGAATCAGGAACGGCGTTCGGAACTCGACTTGATCGAGGCGAGTTGGCGGCCATCGACGAAGAACTGGAACGAGACCAATACGCCCTCGCCATGGACGAACTCGCCGCAGCGGGCTTTGAACACTACGAAATCTCCAATTTTGCTAAACCGGGTTTTTCGTGTCGGCACAATGAGACCTATTGGGCGGGCAATGAATACTGGGCGTTCGGTCCAGGAGCGGCACGCTATTTAGATGGTCGGCGAGAGACGAATATTCGTAGCGTCCTGGGCTGGCTGGCTCGCATTGAACGTGGCGAAAGTCCCGTCGCCGAAGCGGAAGAATTGGAACCAGAGCATCGGGCTCGGGAGTTGTTGTTTCTGGGGCTGCGACGCCGCAATGGGATCGATCGAAGTGAATTCGAACGACTTTCGGGCTTCAATCTGGATGACTTGGCGAAGCAGGCGATTGCCACGAACGTCGGTCGTGGGTGGCTAGAAAATGCAGAGCCAGGGATTCGACTGACTCGAGAAGGGCGGTTCGTGGCTGATCGAGTGATCGCTGACTTTCTCTGAATTCTGAATTGCGATCACTACGCGTTTTCATCAAGTGGCCCTATCATGCGTCTGGCCGAATAGTGGCTAGGGAAGTTTCCGGGTGTTTAAGGATGAATTCATGATTCGGAATGTGGGACGGCGGATACTTGGTGTGGCCGTTTTGATGACGGCAGTGATGGCGACGGCGGTACATGCCCAACAGCCGACGGTAGTGCTCTCCATTCGTGGGATCGACCCGCTACTGGATGATGCCGAGTTTATTGGTGGTGAGATTGGCCAGGAAGGGATGAAAGCCACAGCCGAGCAAGTGCTGGGTGCTTTCACGAATGGCAAGGGTCTGGCGGGAATCGATAAGACCAAGCCATTGGGCTTGTACTGGAACTCGGCCGCCGGTGCTCCTGAAATGCCAGTCCTGTTCGTTCCCGTTGCTGACGCGGATGACCTGAAGGGACTGCTGACCGACTTGGCTCCTGACTTCAAAGAAGCCAAGGGTCAATGGACGATGACCTTCAACGGCA
>DASYEA010000913.1:0-7818 GCA_036499265.1 Schlesneria sp.
GTTCGTGCCGGTAATGTCGGACGGCATCAAGTCAGGCGTAAATTGAACTCGCTTGAATTGCACGTCCAGGATTTGGGCGATGGTCGAGACCGTCAACGTCTTCGCCAAGCCTGGAACGCCGACCAGCAGACAGTGTCCACCGGTGAAGATGGCCGCCAGGATCTGCTCAATCACCGCTTCCTGGCCGACGATGACCTTATGCAGTTCCTCGATCATCAGTTCGCGATGCTTGCGAAACTTCTCCAGGAATTCGTCAAAGTCTGGTTTCTTGTCGGCCAAGATGACTCCACGTAATCGCTTCGAGACGTATGGCGGATGGTGACACGCACTTCCAATCTATGCCAACAGGCCGTGGATGGGAAGTTTGCCGACCTGTTCACACGTCACGATCCGAATCGCGGCGGTCGCTTTTCATTGAATGCGGCGATCCCTTCGCGCGCATCCGGCTCCTGCAGACAGCGAATGTACCCCGCCGTGTCGGCAAGATAAGCGATCTTGGATTGCGCACCTTCGTCCTGATGCACCAGCCGCTTCGTTTCCCGCAGAGCACTCGCCGGACGCGCCAGCAGTTGCGTCGCCAACTCACGAGCGGTGGCCTGCACACGTCCCAGGGGGACCACCTCATGAGTCAGGCCGTAGCTTGCTGCGACTTGAGATGTGATCTGCTGGCCAAGGACACACATTTCCAGAGCGCGCGCCTTCCCAATCAGAGCCGTCAATTGGGCGACTCCGTATCCGGGCGGCCATCCCAGCAGAATTTCTGGCATCCCAAACCTGGCCGAATGAGCCGCAATGCGGAAATCGCAGGCACACGCCATCACGCACCCCGCTCCCAAGGCCGCCCCGTTGACCGCGGCGATGAAAACTTGTGGCAACTGTTCCCAGGCCAAGTACATGCGGGCTTGTCGATGGCTTAGTTCGGTCGCGACATCGATCGGCAGCGTGCCGACTTCGCCAACATCGTCTCCCGCACAGAATGCATCCCCCGCACCGGTGACGATGACAACTCGCACTTCAGAATGCCCTGCCAGCCAGCAGTTGAGCTGTTCCCAATCCGCGGTCATCTGCTGGTTCACCGCATTCAGCTTTTGGGGCCGGTTCAAGGTGACGCTGGCAATCGCACCATCGATGCTGACCGCAAGAGTGGAGAGCGGTTTCAAGTCACCAGAGTTTGCGGTAAGCGGCATTGGCAGGACGACTCCCATGGGAAGTTTGGACGTTTTCTCGCCCAGGCGCTGGGCGAAGCGATCCGCCTGAATAATGGCGCGGGTATGGGTTCCCTTGCCGATGAGGTCGACCGCGTCGAACGCCTGTATCTCGAAGTCGATCAGTTTGCGGTTGACCGAAGTGACTCGCGCGACGGCTCGGACGAACGCACCGATGGGTGTGGCGGCCAGATGCTCGATCTGTACGACGGCCCCCACCGATTCTTCGCCGTCGTCCAAAAACGGGCGAATTGCCTCCCGAGCGGCCAATTCCATCAGATTAATCATGGCCGGCGTGGCAAAGACGACCGCACCGCCGGGCCGGTCCGCCCCCAGATGGATGACTTGATCCGCGCCGACAATGGTCTGGAGCTCACCGATCGTTCCGACAGTTAGGCCTGATTTCATGGGGTTTATTGGGCCTCCACTGTGACGAGTTGAAACGGGATTCGGCCGGAAAAGTGGCTTGCAATCTCACACTTGAGCGAGGTCACAGGCCGGGGTCGGGCTTCGGAATGATCGTCACGAATTACCGTTGTCGTCGCCAGTTTTCCATCAAACTGCATGAATTGGCGTTTTCTTTTTCGATGCCTCGGCTATAATCCGTCCCACTTTGACGGTCAATGGTGACTGTTAAAGAGGAAGATGACTGCCGTTTTTGTCCACCTCATGCTTTTGTCCTCTTGCTCACTGCCCACTTTGCAGAGTCCAAGATCGCCAGGCCCGGTGACGTTCGACGGCCGCGTCCCCATCGGATTCCCCTCGACGAGCTACTCGGGAATCGCTCGCCGCGGTGACATCGATCGGACGTTTGGCTTCGGTTTGGCTTAGATCTTCCCTGCCTCGATTTCACGTGGTAGCCAGTGACCTGTTTTGGGTGGGTGTCACGTTACACTCACGAAGGATGACGATGAGCAAGAATTTGTATGTTGGGAATTTGTCGTTCAATACGACCGCCGATGATCTGCGAGATCTTTTCTCGCAATACGGCTCAGTGAATTCGACCCAGGTGATCTCTGATCGTGAAACGGGTCGTTCACGCGGATTCGGATTTGTGGAAATGGCCGACGGTGCCGAAGCTGCAATCCAAGCCGTGAATGGTGCCGATTTCCAAGGCCGTGCGATTACCGTCAACGAAGCTCGTCCTCGTGAAGAGCGAAGCGGTGGTGGTGGTGGCGGCGGACGCGGTGGTTACGGTGGAGGTGGTGGCGGATACGGCGGCGGAGGTGGTGGTGGCTACGGAGGCGGCGGCGGTGGCGGTCGTGGTGGTTATGGAGGCGGCGGTGGCGGCGGCCGTTATTAATTGAAAATGAGTTGAGCGACTCTCGACTCTCAAGGCGATTACGATAATAAAATCGCGGCGGGAAGAATTCACTTCCCGCCGTGTTTATCGCCTGAAGATGTGCCCGGGCACCCTCCGTGTGACCGGAATTCGAGACGACACTCTATTGATGCGTCTTGTGATTGAATTGTTCCAGTGAGCCCTGTGCTTGGTGCTCCAGATGGATGGGCTTGGTCCGTCCGACAATTCATCGGCTTCTATTTGCCGTTTTTGATGTCGCTATTGGCGAGCTTGGCAGTCTATTCCCTTTGGAGTAGTGCTGACATCGTCCCAATCGCGTTGGCTTCACGAACGGCTGTCCCAGTAAATGGGTGTGGCAATTTTGTCACGCCGTTCGTTCTTCGTGCCAGCCGATTGCTGGTTAGACATTAGGATAGTTCTTTGACTTCTTTTGCCGATTTTGATTTTGTCGAACCGATTCGACTGACCCTGCAGAATGAAAACTACACAACGCCAACGCCGATCCAGGCGCAGGCCATTCCTCATTTGCTCCAAGGCCGCGATCTGCTCGGCTGTGCTCAAACGGGAACGGGTAAGACCGCCGCATTCGCGCTGCCAATCCTCAATCGCCTGGCCATGTCGCGTCGTGCTCCTGTGGCACGTAAGCCACGAGTGTTGATCCTGGCTCCTACGCGAGAACTCGCACAACAAATTGATGAAAGCTTTGCGACCTATGGTCGTGGGCTGAAGTTCCGACAGGTCGTCGTCGTTGGTGGCGTGAGTCAATTGCCACAAACACGGATCTTGAACCGCGGAGTCGATATTCTCGTCGCCACGCCGGGACGTTTGCTCGACCTGATGGGACAAGGCGCGATTCGACTGGATGGCTTGGATACCTTCGTTCTGGACGAAGCCGATCGCATGCTGGACATGGGCTTCCTGCCCGCGATCGAAAAGATCGTCGCCGCTTTGCCCGTGCAGCGGCAGTCGCTCTTTTTCTCTGCCACAATGCCACCTGCGTTGGCGCCGCGTGTGAATCAACTCCTTCGCGATCCTGTTCGTATCGAAGTCGCACCGCAGTCCACAACTGCCGAGCGAGTCGAGCAGCATGTGATGTTTGTCGCACGTGAAGACAAACGATCGCTCCTGCAGAACGTGTTGTCCGACGCCAATGTGCGACGTGCGATTGTATTCGCTCGTACGAAGCATGGAGCCGACAAAATCGCTCGTTGGTTGGATGCTTCGGGAATCTCGACTGACTCGATCCATGGCGATAAGTCCCAGGCGGCTCGTCAGCGAGCCCTCTACGGTTTCCGTGACGGACGGACGCGAGTCCTGGTTGCGACAGACATCGCTGCCCGTGGTATCGACATTGATGACATCTCGCACGTCATCAACTATGACCTGCCGATGGAACCCGAAAACTACGTTCATCGAATCGGTCGAACGGGCCGGGCCGGTGCCGAAGGGATCGCTCTGACGTTCTGTGACGCTGATGAACGCAGTGCCCTGCGTGGCATCGAGAAAATGATCAAGAAGCAAATTCCTGTTCGGACCGATCATCCGTATCACATGCAGGGAGGTTCCTCGCAATCGGCTCCGTCGGGATCTCGACGACCTGCACGTCCGAACAATGGCCGACCTGGCGCTCCCGGCAAAGGGAATGCAGGTCGACGATTTGGTGGCAAGCCAGCACAATCGGCGACCGGTGGACGTCCGCAACGACGGCCTCAAAAAGCGGGTGCAGCACCACGTTCTGGCGGACCGCAAGAACGTTAGATTGCTGAGCGGAGCGGCGTGAACGAACGTCGGATCGAGCCGGCCCAATGGGTCGGCTGCTCCGAAATTCTTCCGACGCTCCCGCTTCGTGTTCAGCGTGGTTATTATCAGCTCAATGGCTGATGCAGCGCTCGGCCGAAGAGACTTTTGTTTGTGATCAAGGATCTGCCGCGAATGTCCGCCCCTCGAATTTGCGTTCTGCGAGCCCCGGGAACGAATTGCGATACCGAAACCGCGTTTGCCTTTGATTCCTGCGGTGGACAGTCCCAGCAGATCCATCTGTTCCAACTGCTGGAACAACCTGCTCTGCTCGACGATTTCCAGATCCTCTGTATTCCAGGCGGATTCAGCTACGGCGACGATATCGGGGCGGGCGTCGTCTTCGCCAGCCAGCTTCGCGGCCATCTTGGTGACGCCATGCGTCGCTTCCTGTCGGCCGAGAAACTGGTGCTTGGCATCTGTAATGGATTTCAAACGCTGCTGAAGGCGGGAATCCTTCCCGGTGGCACCGGCGAGTCACTGGCGGCTGAACGTCAAGACGCTGAGGCGACTCTGACCTGGAACCTGAACGGCAAATACACCGCTCGCTGGGTTCATCTCAAAGTCACTGCGCCTGGAAACGTATTTCTGCGCGGGATCGATGAACTCGACCTGCCGATCGCGCACGCCGAAGGGCGAATTGTTGTGCGTAGCGATCAGGTATTAAGCGATTGGCGCGAACGCGGCCAGATCGCACTCAGCTATGCCGAATGGTCACCGGTCGAATCCGGTTCAAATCCGATCAACGATCGTTGGGCTGCGAATCCAAACGGTTCGACAATGGACATCGCCGGACTGGGCGATCCCACCGGCCGTATCCTCGGGCTGATGCCGCATCCAGAACGATTCCTGTTCGGGACGCAGCATCCACAGTGGACACGGCTCGGTCTGACCGGTGATGGCGCCGGGCGTCAGATCTTCAAGAACGCTGTCGAGTACTTCAACTAGCATGAATTATTCATCCGCCGTCTAGGTATTCGCCCGGCTGTTCTTCCGTCATTCCCGCGCAGGCGGGAATCCAGTTCATCGCACCCGTTAACGTCGCTCCGATAATCGCTGGATTCCCGCCTGCGCGGGAATGACGAAACGTAGGTAAGACGTCAGATCGACGACAAAACACGGCTTTGTCGAGGACTCCAAAACCGTGGCACCCTGACTCGATTCTGATGCGCAAACCTGCCTTTAGACGATTCCAACTCCGAAGTTGTCTTCGTCAGTCCCCGTCCAAGCCAGACGCGATGTGCCGTCAACTTCAGCACGGGCTGGGCTCAGGTGATGCGGGGATGATTGTTGCGAGGCCGCCAGATCGCGACGTCGGATCGCATCGCCGACTGAAAGGATCAGCGGGCCAGTGCCAGCTTCTTCAAGCTCTTCACCTTCGCCCAAGCGAGCAAAGTTGTCTTCACCATAGTCGTCGTAGGTACAGATATAGCCGGGCAGCCGAGATCGTTCGAGCTCTTCAGCATAAGCAACGATCACGCGTTGCTGAATCATTTCGCGGCAGTCTGAATTAATCGGGTGAGCGATGTCTGCATACAATCGTGCCCGACCATCATCTCCTTTTTCAGCCCGATCTTCGTGCAATCGAGTTCCGCATTCGCTGCAGAAGCGTGATCGCAGATGATTTTTGGCGGAACAACGAGGACAGCGGTCTGTCAGCTTGCGGCTTGGCATCGCCACAAATGACCCACGCGTCCCTTGGATGATCTTCAAGTCGCGAATGACAAAGCAACTGTCGAATGTGACAGAGCAGAAGGCCTGCAGGCGATCATTCGGATCACTCATTAACTTGATGCGAATCTCGGTGATTTCCACGGTCTGACTCCCTTTGTAACCGGTGTCAAGTAGACAACTCCCTGTCTCAAGCCCGCCACAAATCTCCGTGGCTCTCCTATTGATAACGCACCGTTTTATCCACGATCGACCGCAGTCCCACTAGGGGCAACTCCGTGCGACCTTAACCCATGGGATTCCCGCCGCAGCAATACGACGAGCAACCGCCATCGCATGGTGAGCCGTTCGACATACCGCGAAGTATGACGAACCACTACCACTCATCTGGTGACCGACGACTGACTCTTGCTCGAACAGCGATCGCAGTCGTCGCACATCGCTGCTGAGTGACTCTGCTGGAGTCTGTAATCCGTTATGCAACCTTCGCGCCATCTGGCAAATGTTGCCGTCCGCCAGCGCTCTAACAAACTGGTTCATGTCCTGATTTGTCTGATCAGAAAGGCAGGCCCGATATACAGCGGGCGTGGACAACCCTGTCAGCGGCTTCGCGACAACGAAGTGAAGACCCGTGGAAACCCGAAAAGGTTCGAGCACTTCACCCCGTCCCGTACAGAGCGCAACTGGTGTTTTGCCTAGAAAGAACGGAACATCGCTACCTAATTGGGCAGCAATCTCGGATAGCTTGGCATCAGAGATTCCCAATTTCCACAATCTATTCAAGGCCCCAATCGTCGCCGCACAGTCACTTGAGCCACCACCCAGGCCTGCCGACGATGGAATTCTCTTGATGAGAGAAATCCGCACGCCGCCGTCGTAGCCCGCATGTTCCTTAAGCAGCATCGCCGCGCGAACGACCAGATTCGTCGCTCCCGTCGGTGCTTCAGATCGAAGGACTCCTGCGCTTGATCTTGAATACGCATCAATTACTACGAGTTCGACCTTGTCAGCAGAGATCGCTTCGAAAGTGAGAGTGTCATAGAGGTCGATGGCTGCCATCACCGACTCGATGTCGTGAAAGCCATCTGGTCGCTTGCGAACGATGCGCAAAAACAGATTCAGCTTGGCGGGGGCCAGCACTGAAAGACCGTGAATTGTTGGCCTGCAATGCATCTGAGGTCACATCCTGTGAACCTGCTCGCGTACAAGTGCGATAGCTATCGGAATGCGATATCTCGAGCGACACACTCGATGAGCGGAGTTGCTGTTGGGATAGGTGACTCAGGAAATGTCCGTATAGAAACAGACAAAGACATTCCCGAGACGTTTCGATGCTAGGGATCAATCCTAGTTGCGTCAATACCGGTTTTGCCGCGGCACCAACGCGCATCTTGACAGGCCACCAAGAGACCGTCGCTCAGCGAAACAGGATCAGTTCATTCCTGCGAGTATTTTTTCAGCGACCAGGAGATGCGCTTGCAGAATGGGTTGATCCAGAGCCGTGCAGGTTTTCAGGCAGCCTTCAAGCAAATCGATCGCCAGTCCGGGGCGGTTGGATTTCAGGGCCACCAGCGCCAAATCACGTCGTTGATCGAAAGAACCTGGATGCAACGCAGACAACCGCCGTTGCACATGCCACGCCTGTTCCCAGCATTCTTGTTTGACCTGAACTGCCTTCAAATTATTCAACATCCGGATGACGATGTCACGAGGCTTGGCCGGTTCCAACGCACTTTCGATCTGTTCAGAGTCCAAGCCACTCAGTGATTCCAGCCAACTACAGCATTCGTCGTAATTCAGCACCTCTCCCTGATGAAAGGCGTCGACGAACAGTGGTCCTTC
>DASYEA010000914.1:0-1749 GCA_036499265.1 Schlesneria sp.
GCCGAATTCTCCGCCCCAGACGACCAGAGTGTCGTCGAGCATGCCACGTTGTTTGAGATCGAGGACGAGTGCCGCCGACGCCTGGTCGGTCTTCGCAGTTTGAGCACGGATGCCGTTCGGTAGACCACCGTGATGGTCCCAACCTTGATGATAAAGCTGGATGAAGCGGACACCGCGCTCGGCCAGGCGGCGGGCGAGCAGACAGTTCGCGGCAAACGTGCCTGGGGTGTGGCTGTCGGGGCCGTAGAGATCGAACGTTGAAGCCGGCTCGCTGGCGAGATTGGTGACGTCGGGCACGCTTGTTTGCATGCGAAACGCCATTTCGTATTGCGCAATCCGTGATTCGATTTCTGGGTCGAGTTCCTTTTCGAACTGATGGCGATTGAGCGTGTTGAGTTTTTCAAGCATCGCGCCGCGGCCGGAGCGGCAGATGCCGTCGGGGTTGCTGAGGTAGAGGACAGGATCCTTGCCGGGGCGGAGCTGAACCCCTTGATACTTCGAGTCGAGAAAGCCGCTGCCCCACAGCCGGGCGTAGAGGGGTTGGTCGGCCTGGTTCGCAGTGACCAGCACGATGAATGACGGCAAATCGTCATTCATTGATCCGAGGCCATACGATAGCCAGGAGCCCATTGAAGGGCGGCCAGCGATTTGCGAGCCGGTTTGGAAGAATGTGATCGCCGGGTCATGGTTGATCGCTTCGGTCCACATCGATTTTACGAAGCAGACGTCGTCGATGATTTTCCGATGATGCGGGAGTACGTCGCTGAGCCACGCACCAGATTGGCCGTGTTTCGCGAACTTGAAGAGCGACCCGGCGAGGGGGATCGATGCTTGTTGGGCCGACATGCCAGTCAATCGTTGGTTGCCGCGGATGCGGTCGGGCAGTTGCTGGCCGTTTTGTTCGTTGAGGAGCGGCTTGTAGTCGAACAGATCTTGCTGGGCGGGGCCGCCCGCTTGGAACAGGTAGATGACGCGCTTGATTCGCGGCGGAAATTGCAGATGCGACTTTGCCTCGGTGATCGCCGGTGCGGCTTGTACGGCATGACCGAGCAACGAACTGAGCGCAACGCCACCGATGCCGGCGGCGGACGTGCCGAAAAAGTGCCGGCGAGAAACTCGCTGCAGTTCTTCGATGGGGTGGATATCGCTCATGAATTGATCAATTTGAGGCTAACGTTCGAAGATCGTGGCGTCGAGGTTCAGGATTGTCTGACAAACGACCGTGAGCGCAGCGATGTGCTTGGAATCGAGTTTCGGGTCGAGTTTCGAATCCCCGAGCTTTGTGAAGGCAGTTGGGTCCTGTTGCGACTTATCAGCGAACAAGGTCGCCTGCTCATTATAGAGATCAACTAATAGGTTTCGTTCGGTGTTGTCTGGGTAGCGGCCTGTAAAGCGCAGGAAAGCTTCGTCGATTTGCGACGATAATTCTGTATTTAGTCTCGTCACACTAACCGCGAGCGAGCGAGCGGCTTCGACGAATTGGATATCGTTTAGAAGAACCAGAGCTTGTAGCGGAGTATTTGTCCGTCCGCGCGCGACAGTGCATACTTCGCGTGACGGTGCGTCGAACGCCATCATGTTTGGCAGTGGTGTGGTTCGTTTCCAAACGGAATACAGCGAACGACGGTACAAATCGCGGCCGGTAGATTGCTGATACGCGGGCGACATCGTGTTCGATTCGCGCCATAGGTCGCCGCCCGGTTGGTAAGGCGATACAGGCGGGCCGCCCATTTTGCGATCGAGCAGGCC
>DASYEA010000915.1:0-2888 GCA_036499265.1 Schlesneria sp.
ACGGGATTGTCGACCAGATGGCCATGACGTCGGTTTGAGGGGTTGGTGCTATCAATTGGCACCGCCGATCATCTCGCAGGCCGCTACCAAGTCGTCTCGCCATTGCGTAGCCGATCGGCCGCCCTTCGCTTCGTTGCATAGTCCGCAAGCAAGAACGAGATTTGATGGCGTATCGAGTCCACCCTCGCACTGCGGTTTGATATGGTCGAGAGTTTCGTTTCCCGATCCGATTCGCTGACGGCAGTAGGTGCAGTGAGGATCACGATTCCATAGCTTCCGGCGATATTCCTTGAACTGCTTCCGGTCGATGAACATGAACGGCAGGATTCGCGGTTCATCATCTCGATCGTGGACCTGTGTCGCGGCCTTCTGAACGTGCTGCACGACGGCAGCGGGGACTGAGATAGGCATGGGGATGCCCTTTCGTTCTCCCGAGGTGGGAGAAAAGGATGCCCGTCCCTACACAACCCCCCTAAGGCGGTAGTTGACACCACCCGGAGTCCTCGCGGTCTCAGCCACGACAAGCGTGGCGTCCTCTCAGAGTTGAGTAGGGACGGACATTCACTTTCAACTGAAGGTTTTTAGGTTCAACTAGGCAAACATGCTGGCATTGAAGACCGCCAGCGGGCTTTTAGGTGACGGAATCATGCCATCAGCCCCCAGCCTCGTCAATCCCACGCGATGCGCGAACGGCAGTCGCGGATTAACACGAGGCTCGGGACTGGTTACGCTTGCCGAGCTGATGCCGGACGCATCAGTTGATGCGACAAACCAATGAGCGGGAAACCGTTCGTTCGCTAAATCATGCAGTGAGACTTATGCTGCTAGTTTGCAGAGTCGCAACATCTCAGTTGAGGAGGTTCTATGTCAGGGTTATTGGTTAAGATCGCAGGCGGGCCTTTTGATGGTGATCACGTCATTCCATCAACGACAAATCTGTCAAACTTGAAGGATGATCTTCCCAGTCACATGTTTGGCTTGTTTATCGCTTGCCGAGACCTGCAACCAGGCAATCGCTTCATGACATCGCTATCTCCTCGCACGATGGGCATGTTGACATCGAACACAATTGAACAATTCGCGAAAAAGATCGAAGCACTTGGTCCGTTACAGAAACACAAGTACGAATTGGTATCGCTGGAGACAGACGCGGAAACAACCACACTAAAACTGAAATACCTCGAAGCAGTCGCAGCCTCATAGTGGGCATCACGATAGTGAGAACGACCGCGCGGCAGCAACCCTGCCGCCGGTCGTTCAATCTGAATGAGATTTCAAAGAGCTACTGGCAACCGTTGCGGGAATTCCCGCTACGAGGGTTTACGACAAATTTGTCGAAAACCTGTCGGGGGGAGGGTTTTTGATAAGTTTGTCAATAACCCGGTCCCCACGCCGATCACCCTGAATATCCCCCAATTCTGGGGAATATTCGCAAAACGTGGTGATTCGGTCACCGGATTCGATCAGGTCAAATCGTCACGACGTCGTGACCTTTCACACCACCACCATCCCACGCCGTCGAGCAGCCTTGCCAATCGGCGGTCGCTTGCGTGGCTTGGGCTTCGGTGCTGGTTCGTCGGGATTCGCTTCCAACAGTTGCTCCAGGGTGAACCTCTTACATCCGCATTTCGAACAGACTTTCAACCTTCTGGTCCATTCCCCGGAACGGGCACGAATGACTTTCTGAACCAACAGCCTGCCACCACAGTTGCGGCGCGGGCAGGGAATATTTGTCTTCGGCATTGCTGAACTCCTAGCTTGCGTTGTGCCGCATCGAGCCGACAGACGACCCATCCATCGTCCGAAGCCTCAATCGCTCGGCAGCGTTGAACGTCGAGAACCGATTTCACGCCAGCAGCTTGTTAATCGCGCTCTCGGCTTCACTCTTGCCGAAAATGCCCTTTGCAACTGATGCCGCCCAGTCGCCGAGTCTGTTCAACTTTTCTTGTCGTGCTGGACACTCACAGGGTTTCCCGAGCCATCGACTGACCCGTTCCTTGTTGATGCCGATCGTCGACAGCACCGATTCAACCTGATCACCGAGCGGCCATGCGGATGTGACGGGCTGGGGGTTGATCGGTGGTGGCATGATCTGTCCAGCGTGCTCACACCAGACATCCCAATTCAGCCGGACTTGCTTCCCCTGCCGATGCAGTCGCTCGAAGAGATCCGTATCGTAGTACCGGCTGATGAGGGTGTTGCCGGTGATGACCTCATGTGCCACTTGCGATCGACGCAGCAGCACGCACCCGAAGCCAGTGCCTGTGACGGGTTGTACTCCCTTGCGTGGTGACTTCGGCTGGCTCGGTTCTGCCTTTGCTTCAATCAGCTTTGGGCGGCCGTCTGGTGGCGTGTTTAGCCAGCTTGTCCAGGCATATGGGTGGTAGCGTTGCTGATAGGCTCCCGATACCGCACAGACGTTTGTATCGCACGCCTTCATCAATGCGTCGATCGTATCGAGTCGCTTGGGGAAAACGTCATCCTCCAATACCAGAACGAATTCGTCGCGTGTCTCCTGCCACATGCGGTTGTAGATCGCCGCCACTGCCGTTTGTACGTCGACTTCCGTTTGCCCTTCGCGTCGGTTCGCGTCCTCTAACCCAGTCGTGCCCACCGCGTGCGTGTAGCTGCTGATATCGATTGCGGGCAGTCCGTCTAACCAACCGGCCGGAAGTGGCTCGTGCGATGTGTTGGCGACCACCAGCCGGATCTTTGGCCACGTCTGCGATCGCAACCAGGCTTTGCGCCGTTCCCACAACTCGGGATTCTTCTGAATCCGCCGACTGAACGTCGTGAAGATCGTGACCGACTCGTCGGCCAACCCGGCGTACGAGTAGTAGCCGCTCTTCATGATCTGAGTCAGACGGTTTTGCCCATGCTGGCGATAG
>DASYEA010000916.1:0-4069 GCA_036499265.1 Schlesneria sp.
CAGGCGGCGGCGAGGCACACTGGCAGCGTCGGTGTAGGACATATTCTCGCGGCTACCGGTGGTCGCCAGGTCTGACACGCGGCCTCCCGCATAGTCGAGCTGTCCCGCTCTGCTTCCTGGGCCTTGGGGCACGTCGGCGACCAGTCGATTGCGAACGACTTCAACAGGGATATCGAGAATTGTTTCCTCGTTGTGGCGCAGTCGTTCAGGCCACCGCAACGTGACATCGAACTTGCGTTCGCCTTCGACAACCTGAGTCAACGATTTTCCACCAACAGCGGTGGTTAGTACGTCCTGCACGTCCGCCACGCTGACATTCCACAACGCACATTTGGATCGGTCCACGGCAAACTCGAGATTGGCCTGCCCTTTAATGCGAAAGATACCGACGTTCACAATTCCCGGTACTTCTGTACTCAGAGTGGCCTTCACCTTCTCCGCAATCTCTTCGAGCTTGTCGAGATCCGGGCCGAAGATCTTGACCGCGTTTTCGCCTTTCACGCCAGACAGCGTTTCCAGCACGTTATCGCGGATGTACTGAGAAAAGTTCCAGTCGACTCCCGGAATCGAAGCGTTCAATTCGTCGTTCATCTCATCAATCAATTCATTCTTGGTACGAGCCCGCATGGGGCCGTGTAGCCAGCGTGCGATACCGGTCTGCTTCACCGACTTCGGCCATTCATCGTGGGTCTTCAGCGGTACCGAGAATTCGCAGTTATAGAAACCGGTCGGGTCAGTCCCATCGCCCGGGCGGCCCATCTGATTCAGGACCAGGGTGATCTCGGGGTATTTTTGCAGGATATTGCGAGCAGTCTGCGCCTTATCAGCAACTTCATCGAGCGACGCATTCACGGGGAACGTGCCACGGACATAGACGTTGCCTTCTTCCAACTCAGGCATAAACTCGGCACCCAAATGCGGCAGGGCAATCGCGGTCGCAACCAGGAGTGCGGCGAACAGGCCGACGGTCAACCAACGGAACCGAAGTGCCAATCTGAGCTGGCCGACATAGAAGCCTTTCAGCCCTCTCACCAGCATGTTGTCGCGAGCTGGCTTCAACTTCGTAAACAAGAGTCCGCACAACACAGGTGACAGAGTCAGCGACAGAATCAATGCTCCGCCAAGAGCGAACGCATACGTATCGGCCATGGGACCAAAGATCTGACCTTCCGGTCCTTGCATCGTGAACAGTGGCAAAAGTGCGAACACCATGATGATGGTGGAATAGAACAGGCCGCGTTCGACATCGCCGCAGGCCCGCAGGATGCGGTCCTTAAGTTCCAAGTCGGCGCGTTCACCGGCGCTCAGAGACCGGTAAATCGCCTCGACCATGATCACCGACGAATCCACGATGATCCCGAAGTCGACGGCTCCCAATGAGAGCAGATTCGCACTCAGACCGCGGAAGTACAGGACCGACATCGCGAACAGCAGAGCCAGCGGAATATTGATCGCCACGATCACGGCACTCTGAACGTGGTTCAGAAACAGCAGCAGGATCGCCGTCACCAAGCAAATACCCAGGACCACGTTTTCACGAACGGTATGAGTCGTCAGGTCAACAAGGTGCGTGCGGTCGTAGATCGTCTCGACCTTCACACCGGGCAGCAATTTGGTGCCGGTGGTGTTTAGTTCTTCGACCTTCGCTTTCACGTCTGTCAGGGCCGGCAAAGATTGCTCCCCTTTTCGCAGCAGCACAATCCCTTGGACGACGTCCGACCGATCTGTCCAAGTACGATTTTCATCAGTATCCGCCGCATCTTTGCCATCCGCTGCCACCGGTCGGCTGACCGCGACTCGGCCTTGCGGAGGATGAGCCCCGACGATGACGCCTCGCTGGCCCGCCACGGTATCCGACGAATACGTTCCGCCATCGACGACATCCCCAACGCGGATCGGAACGTTGTTTGTGGCGGCCAGCACGATGCTTCGCAGCTCTCGCAGTCGTCGGTCCTCCCCTTTTCGCAGATGCAATGCGACTTCTGCGGGCGTCGATCCGTTGGGATAGGTCGTCGCAGGATCGATCCCTAAGCCGAGCAGACCAAGCCCGCGGACCGCCTGCACCGTGGGACCAGCCGTGACGAAGTCGCCCCCGACGTTCGAGTTGTTTTCCTCGATCGCCTTTTGAAGCTGATCCAGACTGATCCCGTAAGCCTTCAAACGTTCGGGCGAAGGCTGGATTTCATATCGCTTCACCGTGCCGCCAAAAGAAACCACGTCCGCGATACGGGGAATGCGTCGAAACTCGCGTTCCAGAACCCAGTCCTGCAGCGATTTCAAATCGGCCGTGGTGTAGATCTCGTTGCCTAGGGCATCGGTCGGCCCCTTCAGAATGTATCGAAAGATTTCGCCGGTCGGTGTCGTATTGGCCAGCGTCGGCTGAACTCCCGGTGGCAGGCCCGCGGTGTAGATCCGGTTCAAGACTTCGATTCGCGCGCGGAAGAAGTCCGTCTGATAAGAGAACTGATTTCGGACGTGAGACAGTCCGAACAGCGACTTGCTGCGCATCGATTGCAGCCCGGGCATCCCCGACAACGCAATCTCAAGCGGAATCGTCACTTCACGTTCGATTTCTTCGGCCGAGGCTCCAGGGAATTGCGTCACCACTTCGACAATCGCGGGCGCGGGGTCGGGGTAGGCTTCCACGTTGAGGTGGACCAACGAATAGCTGCCCACGCCGATCAACGCGATCGTCAACAGCAGGACGACCAGACGATTATTGAGAGCCCATTGGATGAGACGAAAGATCATGGCGAGTGCTTTGAACCTTATGCCAGCGAAAACTCTGCGGAACGAGATCGAGCCACGACATCACGGAGACTTCGCTGCCGTCGCCGGAGGGTTGTCTTGCAAGACGCCAAACAGCTCCAGATTCCCGGCCGTCACGACCAACTCGCCCTCTTTCAAGGCCTCATCACCGTCCGTGCTCTCCGCCGCCGCTTTTCGAACCAGCGCAAAATCTCGTCCACGTCGAATCACTGTGACGTGACGTGCGGTGACTTTGCTGCGCGAACTATCCGCGGCCACGAAAACGGTGGCTGACGCTCCTTGATCGATAATCGCTGAGTTCGGGATCAGGATCGCGTTGCTCGGGCCGGGAACGTCGACCGTGGCCGTAATAAATTGTCCCGTTCGGAACCGCTGGTCAGGATTATGAATCCACCCGACCACCGCAGCAGTATGCTGCCCCGGGTCGATCACATGGCCAATTACCTCGAAAGCCCCTGCGATCGGCTCGGACTCTGGCTCGGCCTTCAGACGAATTCGCCACTGCCGCTGATTGGGGCCCAAGGTCATCAATTTCGGGATGTCTTCTTCATAGATATTCGCCAGCACACCCATCCGCGTGATGTCTGCGATCTTGAACATGTCGAAGCCCGTATCGACAATTTCGCCAATGGAGATATTTCGCTCCAATACCACGCCGTCCAGTGGCGACCGAATCTCGACGTTCGCCCATGTTTCCCGCACGCGCGAGTCCTTTGGATTTTCGTTGCGAACGATCCGCTCGGCTTCTGCGTAGACCTCGGCGATCTCCTCTTCAGTCTCTTTCCACGAACGCAGCGTTCGCTCGGCCCGATCGATTGCGATTAGATCCGATTCATACTGGCGGCGAGCGTCACGAACCACTTGCCCCGAGACGCTTCCCTTTTCCAACCCTTCCAGCCGTTCTAGCGTCGCTTTCGAGGCATTTCGGCGCGACAGCGCTTCAACCAGGTCACTCTTCTTTTCGCCGATTTCCTTGCTCCAGACCACGGCGATGATGTCGTTCTTCTTGACGAAGTCACCCGCTCGCACCTGCCGCAACTTGGAGTCACCCTCCTTGGGATTGATCTCGACGGCATCGCCGACTCGCACTACCTCGCCCGTGAAACGAGTGTGTACCACAGCGAGATGGCTGGAATCGAGGAAAAGAGAACCCGCTAGGACTAGCGGTTCTGTCTTCGGGGCCTGGCGAGCGGCTGCGACCTGGATATTGAGAGATTTGATGACGTCTGGGTTCAGCTCCAATTCACCCGGCAACTTCCCGATTTCGACACCAGTGAGCTGGCGGCGGGTGGCATCTGTG